>JBDTXF010000279.1:0-4853 GCA_040006355.1 Nocardioidaceae bacterium
CAGCAGCATGGCGCCGATCACCCAGTTGAGCTCACGCGGCTTGCGGAACGCGCCAGTGAAGTAGACGCGCATCATGTGCACCATCATCGCGGCGACGAACAGCAGGGCCGCCCAGTGGTGCATCTGGCGCAGCAGGAGACCACCGCGCACGTCGAAGGAGATGTTCAGTGCCGACTCGTAGGCCTCGGACATCGAGACGCCGCGGAGCTGGTCGTAGGTGCCGTTGTAGACGACCTCGGTCATGCTCGGCTTGAACCAGAGCGTCAGGAACGTCCCGGTCAGCAGCAGGATCACGAAGCTCCACAGGGCGATCTCCCCGAGCATGAAGGACCAGTGGTCGGGGAAGACCTTGCGGACCTGCTTCTTGGCCAGCCCGGCGAGGCCGGTGCGCTCGTCGGTCCAGGTGGCCGCGGCGGCGACCCTGTTCACCTTCGGTGCCTCGGCGGCCTTCGTGCCGTTGGTTGTCGCTGTGCTCATCTCAGGTCACCCACGTTCCCAGTAGCTGGGGCCGACCGGCTCGGTGAAGTCGCTCTGCGCGACGAGGTAGCCCTCGCTGTCCACCATGATGGGCAGCTGAGGCAGCGAGCGGGCCGCCGGTCCGAAAATCACCTTGCCGTTGTCCGCCAGGTCGAAGGTCGACTGGTGGCAGGGGCAGAGCAGATGGTGCGTCTGCTGCTCCCACAACGAGATCGGGCACCCGACGTGGGTGCAGATCTTGGAGTAGCACAGGATGCCCTCGACGCCCCAGTTCTCGCGTCCCTTGGCAGGGGTGATGTCGTCCGGCTTCATCCGGACGATGATGATGGCGGCCTTGGTCTTGGCCTGCAGCAGGGGCGTGCCCTCGAAGATCGGCACGCCGTCCTTCTCCTGGAAGAAGACCTCGGGCTCGCCGTTGACGAGCTGGCCGATCTCCATCTCCTCGGGCTTGATCGGGGTGCCGGCCACGTCGTTGGTCAGGCGCATGCCCTTCTTCCACACCGTGTGCGCCAGCTTGTTGCCGGGCAGCGGGCCGAGGTCGCGCAGGACCACGATCACCGGCAGTCCCAGGGTCGCGAACGCCCCGAGCAGCGAGTTGCGGATCAGCGGACGCCGACCGATGCCGGAGTCGCTGACGCCCGCGTTGAACAGGGCGACGGCCTCCAACCGGTCCTCGTCGCTGGACGCGGCCGGGTGCCGCATCTCCACCATCTCCTCGTCGTTCATCAGCTTGCGCGCCCACTGGATCGCGCCGACGCCGATCAGCAGCAGGGCCATGCCGAGGAAGACGCCGAGCGCGATGTTGGACGCGCCGTAGCCCCCGATGATGGTGGGGTCCGGCCCGATCTTGAAGAGGAAGTAGGAGATCACGAAGAGCAGGGCGAACACGCTGGACAGCCCGAACATCGTGGCGATCTGGCGCTCGGCGCGCTTCTCGGCCCGCGCGTCCACGTCGGTGGGGCGAGGCTCGTGGGGGGCCAGGCCCGGGTCGGCGACGGGGTCGCCGTAGGCCGGGACCACCTCCGAGGAGGGCCGGTGGTCGTCCCCGTGACCGGTGGGAAGGATCTTCTGGTCTGTCACGCCTTGACTCCCTTCTTGGAGCGAACCGAGTGCGAGGCGATCCAGATGGCGAAGCCGACCAGGCCGCCGATGCCGATCAGCCAGCCGGCAAGACCCTCGGAGACGGGGCCGAGCGAACCGAGTGGCGAGCCGCCGTAGTTGGGGGTGGCCTGGATGCTCTTGACGTAGGCGATCACGTCGCGCTTCTCCGACGGCTTGAGCACCCCGTTGGAGAACACCGGCATCTGCTGCGGGCCGGTGAGCATGGCCTCGAAGATGTGCTTCTCGCTGACGCCCTTGAGCGAGGGAGCGTACTTGCCGCCGGGCAGCGCACCACCGGCGGCGGCGAAGTTGTGGCAGGCCGTGCAGTTGGTGCGCCAGAACTTCCCACCGCGCACGACGGCGGCGTTGTCGGTGTTCGAGGTGTCGTACTCCGACGTGGTCGGCACCGACGGGCCGGGGGCCAGCGAGGCGACGTACGCCGCGAGCGCGGTGATCTCCGACGGGCTGTAGACGACCTTCTTCTTCTGGGCCTGGACTCCGGGGCTGGCCATCGGCATGCGACCCGTGCCCACCTGGAAGTCGACCGCCGCGGCACCGACGCCGGCGAGCGGGGGTCCGTACTGGGTGCCGCGCTTGGTGACGATGCCCTCGCCGTTGAGCCCGTGGCACGAGGAGCAGCCCACCAGGAACAGCGAGCGTCCCTGGGTGACCGTCGACTGCGAGGCCTGGTCGGTGGCGGCGGACGCGGGCGAGAGCACTGCGTAGGCACCGCCGGTGACCAGCAGGCCGAGCAGCACCACCACGAACCCGGCGATCGGGCTGCGGCGCTTGGCTGAGAGGCGGGCGGTGAGGAGTCGCACTGTTGTCCTTCGCTGTCCTTGATCTGTTCCTGGTCGGGCTGGATGTGCGGGTGGTGCGGCTACTGGATGAGGTAGATCGTCGCGAACAGTGCGATCCAGACCACGTCGACGAAGTGCCAGTAGTAGGACACGACGATGGCACTGACCGCCTGCTCGTGGGTGAACTTCTTCGCGACCAGCGTGCGGCCGAGGACCAGCAGGAAGGCGATCAGGCCGCCCGTCACGTGCAGGCCGTGGAACCCGGTGGTCAGGTAGAACACCGAGCCGTAGGACGACGACGGGATGGTGACGTGCTCGTGGATGAGGGAGACGTACTCAGTCGCCTGTCCGGACACGAAGACCGCACCCATCAGATAGGTGAGCACGAACCACTCGCGCAGGCCCCAGCCCTTCATCTTCAAGATGCTGCCGGTCCGGCCGACCTGACCGCGCTCGGCGGCGAACACGCCGAGCTGGCAGGTCAGGGAGGACAGCACCAGCACGGTCGTGTTGACCGAGGCGAAGGGGACGTTGAGCTTCTGCGTCTCCTGGGCCCACAGTCCGGCCGACACGGCGCGGATCGTGAAGTAGCTCGCGAAGAGGGCTGCGAAGAACATCAGCTCGCTCGAGAGCCACACGATCGTCCCGACGCTGACCATGCTCGGCCGGTCGTGGTGTCCGTGGAGTCGGGAGGCGGGGATCGCGGTTGCAGTTGAGGCCACCCGCACATTATGTCTGCCGCGAGCCCTGTGCGGCACCCCGACCCCCCACGGTTTCCACGTCAGCAACTTCACACGCCGACGAGGCGGCTCGCGGGCCGGTCTCGATCCCGGTGCTCGGGCGCGGGTAGAGTCACCGGCGTGACCAACGCCGCCACCCCGGAACCGCTGGTGATCCTCGTCTACAGCGACGACGCCGACACGCGCGCACAGGTGATCCTGGGACTGGGCCGCCGGCCGCACCCCGACCTCCCCGAGGTGGAGTACGTCGAGGTGGCCACCGAGCCGGTGGTGCTCCAGCAGATGGACTCCGGGCGTGTCGACCTCGCGATCCTGGACGGCGAGGCGACCCCCGCGGGCGGGATGGGCATCGCCAAGCAGATGAAGGACGAGATCTATCGCTGTCCGCCGATCGTGGTCCTCACCGGCCGTCCGCAGGATGCCTGGTTGGCGACCTGGTCGCGAGCGGACGGAGCCGTCTCGCACCCGATCGACCCGCTGCAGCTCGCCGACACGGTGGTCCGGCTGCTCCGGGGGTCGCGTGCGGCTCTCGAGACCCCCGCCGGTCACTGAGCCCCGCATGAGCCACCCATCCTCCTGGCCGGAGGTGCTGACCGCTCTGATCGCCCACGAGGACCTGACGTCGGGGCAGACCGCGTGGGCGATGTCGGAGATCCTTGCCGGTCAGGCCACCCCGGCGCAGATCGCCGGCTTCGCGGTGGCGCTGCGGGCGAAGGGCGAGACCATCGACGAGCTCCAGGGCCTGGTCGACGGGATGTATGCGCACTCCAGCCCGCTCGTGGTCACCGGCCGGGTCCTCGACGTGGTCGGCACCGGCGGTGACCGGTCGATGTCGGTGAACATCTCCACGATGGCCGCCATCGTCGCGGCAGGGGCGGGGGCGCCGGTGGTCAAGCACGGCAACCGGTCCGCGTCGTCGCAGGCTGGCTCCGCCGACGTGCTCGAGGCGTTGGGCATCCGGCTGGACCTGTCGCCAGCCTCCGTCGCCCGGATCGGGGAGCAGGCGGGCATCACCTTCTGCTTCGCGGCCGCGTTCCACCCCGCGCTGCGGCACGCCGCCGTTCCCCGGCGGGAGCTGGGGGTCGGCACCACGTTCAACTTCCTGGGGCCACTGGCCCACCCTGCCAGGCCGGAGGCACAGGCCATCGGCTGTGCGGACATCCGGATGGCCCCGCTGATGGCGGGCGTCTTCGCGCGCCGCGGCGTGGACGCCTGGGTGTTCCGGGGCGACGACGGCCTCGACGAGCTCACCACCACGACCACCTCGCAGGTCTGGGCGGTCGCCGGCGACCGGGTCGACCACGTCGAGGTCGACGCGGACAGGTTCGGCCTCGGCGGCGGCACCACCGACGGGCTTCGCGGCGGCGACGCGGTCCACAACGCGGGCGTCGTACGACGGCTGGTCGCCGGGGAGCCGGGGCCGGTCCGGGATGCTGTCCTGCTCAACGCCGGAGCCGCTCTGGCGGTGCACGCTGCCGAGAGTGGGTCCTATGACGACCGGCTGGCGGCCGGCATCGAGCGGGCGCGCGAGGCGGTCGACGCGGGACGCGCCCAGCAGACGCTGGACCGGTGGGTCGAGCTCAGTGCCTCGGCCTGACCGCTCGGACGGGTCGCGGACCGCACCCGCCTGGGAGACTGTCGGCATGGACCCCAGCCGCCTGCGCGAGCTCCAGGCTCCGCTGAAGCAGAAGTACGCCGACGACCCCGCCACCGCCCGCACGCCCCTGCACGCGAG
>JBDTXF010000280.1:0-4849 GCA_040006355.1 Nocardioidaceae bacterium
TTCAACCAGAAGACCACGCTGGTCTCGGACGGGCCGAACGCGAAGTTCTTCTCGGTGGCCACCCTGTCCCCGGCGACCGGTGACCTGAGCTCGACCCGGCGCGTGGTCGGCGACGTGTCGGCGTCCAAGGAGGCCTCCGCGTCCATGGGCAGGAAGATCGCCGTCTGGAAGTCGGGCGTCGCCACCGTCGAGAACGGGGCCGACCCGTCCGGCCCGCCGATCACCGGCGACGCCGAGCGCGCCGCCTTCGACGCGCACACGGGCGAGGCCGTGAGCTGCTGCGGGGAGAGCTACGACAACAAGGCGGTCAAGCACTCCGGCCTGGTCTTCAAGTTCCCGTTCGACGCCCAGAAGAAGACCTACCCGTTCTGGGACACCACGCTCCTCAAGGCCCTCCCGGCGCACTACAAGCGGACCACCACGCTCGACGGCGTCAAGGTCTACGAATACGTCCAGGACATCGCGCGGACCAAGTCCGGCACGACCGACCTGCCTGCCAGCGTGGTGGGGCTCCCGGGGTCCGCGACGGTCTCTGGCGTGAACTACTACCAGAACGTCCGGACGCTGTGGGTGGAGCCGGAGACCGGCGTCATCATCAAGGGTCAGGAGCAGCAGAGCAACACGATCGAGGCCCCCGGTGCGACGCCGCTGGTGGCGACCGACGTGACCATCGGCTATGACACCAAGACCGTCAAGGACAACGCCGACACCTACGGGAGCAAGGGCGCCCAGCTGAAGCTGGTGCGGGTGTGGGCACCCCTGGTGGCCGGGGTGCTGGCCGTGCTGCTGCTGATCGCCTGGGTGCTGCTCCAGGTGCGCGGCGGCTCCGGTCGGCGCAGGGCCTGACGCGTGCGGGTCGTGGTGACCGGCGGGGCCGGCTTCTTGGGCTCCCACCTGTGCGAGCGGCTCGTCGGCGAGGGGGTCGAGGTGGTCGCCGTCGACAGCTTCCTGACCGGCAGCCCGCAGAACGTCGCGCACCTGATCCCGGAGCCGGCCTTCTCCCTGGTCCGGGCCGACGTGACGAACTACCTGTTCGTCCCCGGACCCGTCGACGCCGTCCTGCACTTCGCCTCGCCAGCCTCCCCCGCGGACTACCTGCGTCTGCCGATCGAGACCTTGAAGGTCGGTTCGATCGGCACCCTGCACGCCCTGGGACTCGCCAAGGACAAGGGCGCCCGCCTGGTGCTCGCGTCCACCTCGGAGGTCTACGGCGACCCGCAGGTGCACCCGCAGACCGAGGACTACTGGGGACACGTCAACCCGGTGGGTCCGCGCGGCGTCTACGACGAGGCGAAGCGGTTCGGCGAGGCGCTCGCCGTCGCCTATCGCCAGGCGCACGGCGTGGACACGGCCATCGTCCGCATCTTCAACACCTTCGGGCCGCGGATGCGACCCCAGGACGGCCGGGCCATCCCCACCTTCATCCGGCAGGCGCTCGCGGGGGAGCCGATCACGGTGACCGGGGACGGCGAGCAGACCCGCTCGATCTGCTACGTCGACGACCTCGTCGACGGGGTGCTGCGCATGATGCGCTCGGACATCGGTGGACCGGTCAACATCGGCAACCCCCACGAGGTCTCGATGACGGCGCTCGCCGAGTGGGTGCGCGACCTCGCGGCGTCGTCGTCGAGGATCGTGCACATCGACCGCCCCGTCGACGACCCGACCGTGCGGCGACCCGACACGCGCCTCGCGGAGACGCTGCTGGGCTGGTCCCCGCAGGTCGACATCGAGGACGGCCTGAAGCGGACCATCGAGTGGTTCCGCCACGAGGAGCTCAGCCCAGGGTCGCGCTGAGGATCGCCGTCCCCGGCAGCAGCCTTCCCCGCTCGGGACCCCAGCCTCCCCAGACCCGGGTGTGACCCGCGGGCCACTCCGGCTCGAGCAGCGCACGGAGCCTGAAGCCGGACGCCGCCAGGTGCCCAACCCAGTCGCCGAGGGTGCGGTGGTGCTCGGCGTAGGTGACCCGGCCGTCCTCGTCCTCCTCGAGGTAGGGGGTGCGGTCCCAGTAGGAGCTGGTCACGACCAGCCCCTCCGGGCCCGGGTCGTCCGGCATCGTCCACCGGACGGGATGGGTGACCGAGAAGGCGAACAGCCCACCCGGTCGCAGCACCCGGGCGGCCTCGGCGACGGCCAGGGCGCCGTCCGCGACGAACTGCAGCGCCCCGAACGCCGAGAACACGACGTCGAAGGACGCGTCCGCGAACGGCAGGCGGGTCGCCGTACCAGCGACGACGGGCACGCTCAGGCCGGTGTCGTCGTCTATCCGCCGGGCGTGCCGGAGCTGCCGCTCGGACAGGTCGAGGCCCACGGCGCGTGCGCCCCGGGTGCCCAGCCACCGCGCGCACTGCGCCGCCCCGCAGCCGACCTCGAGCACGTCGCGGTCCGCGACGTCGCCCAGGACGCGGGCCTGCGACTCCTCGACCCCCTCGGGACACCACGCGAAGCCGACGTCGCCGAGGAACTCACCATGGGTGGCCTGGTACTCATCGGCGTAGGAGTCCCACTCCCGCCGGTTGGCCCGCTGCGTCTCGCTCTCGGAGACCGTACGGCGCGCGGGGCGCACCGCGCTCAGACCTCGAAGGCCGAGCGTCGTCGCCCGCCGGGGAGCCGGTTGGCGAGGTCGCCGAGCGGCCCGACCGCGCGGTTCAAGGTGGTCACGGACTGCTGCAGCTCGGGGATCAGCGCGATCAGGTCGGCGAGCCGTGGCTGGATGCGCTCCAGGGTCTCGCCCAGCGCGATCAGCTGGTCCAGGGTGCCGCCCTCGGCGACCAGCTTGTCGAGGAAGCCGTCCTCGGACAGCAGCCGGGTCAGCAGGCCGTCGTCCTGCAGCAGCCGGTCGAGGACCCCGCCCTGGCGGGTCACCCGGTCCAGGGCCCCTTCGGCGCTCAGCAGTCGCTCCAACGGACCGTCGTCGGCGACGAGCTGGTCGAGCGCGCCCCCCTCGACGAGCAGCCGGTCGACCGCACCGCCCTCGCCGAGCATCCGCTGCAGCGGGCCGTCGGGGGCCAGCAGCCGGTCGAGCGTGCCCCCCTCGGCGAGGGCCCGGCCGAGGGGGCGGTCCTGCGCGAGGACGGCGGCGATCACGCCGAGCAGACCCATCGGACCGCGGGGGTCCTCCAGGACGTGGGTGACCCGGTCGACGAGACCGCCCCGGCCGATCACGATCATCACCCGGTCGGCGTACCCGTCCTTGCGGCGTACCGGACCGTCCGCGGTGACCAGGTGGCCCAGGGCCAGGGTGGTCTCGGCCGCCGCGACGGTGAGCCGGACCGGCAGCGCGACGAGGTCGAGGAACGCCATGCCTCGACCCTAGTGGAGCCCTCGTCGAGCCCCCGTGGAGGAGGTGGCAGCATCGGAGGATGACCGGGACGGACGCCTTCGGCCTCACCCCGCTGGCCGGTGGACACAGCGGCGAGACCTTCGTCGCCGACGCAGCGGGGGAGCGGACCGTCGTGCGGGTGTACGCCGCGCGCAGCGCCCGGCGCGGCCCGGATGCCCCGGTGGTGGACGCGGCCGTGCTCCGGCTGGTGCGCGGGCTGCTCCCGGTCCCCGACGTCCTGGAGGTGCAGCGCGCCCGCCCGGAGGTGGATGCTCCCGGCCTGCTGGTCACCTCGTTCCTGCCCGGGACCCGCCTGGACCTGCTGCTCCCCGGGCTGTCGGCAGCCCGGCGGGTGGCCGTCGGGCGTGGGCTCGGCGTGCTCCTGGCCCGGATCGCGATGATGCCGATGCCGCGGTCGGGGCGGTTCGTCGACGACGCGCTGCGGGTGGAGCCGTTCGCCGAGGCCGACCTGGTCGCCCTCGTCCAGGCGCACCGGGTCGGCACGGGGATCGCGACCTGGCCCGCGAAGGCCTACGACGCTCTGCTGGGGGTGACGGACCGTGCCCAGGTCCTCCTCGACGAGATCGACCGCACGTGCCTGGTGCACAGCGACCTGAACCCGAAGAACCTGCTCGTCGACCCGGTCACCCTCGAGGTCACCGGCCTGGTGGACTGGGAGTTCGCGCACGCCGGGACACCCGGGCTCGATCTCGGCAACCTGCTGCGGTTCGAGCGTGACCCGGCCTTCGCAGACGCGGTCCTGTCGGCCTACCGCCACGACGTGGTCGACGCAGGGCGGGACGTGCTCGACCAGGCGCGCGCCGCAGACCTGTTCGCCCTCGTGGACCTCGCCGGCCGCCGGGGGGAGAACCCGGTGACCGAGCAGGCCCACGACCTGCTCACCGCGATCGCCCGCAGCGGGGACCTGCACGCCTCTGCCTGACAGCACGGACTCGGAGCCTCGCTTCGGCGCCCTCCACCCCGTGACAGTTTCCCAGGGGCCCCTGGGAAACTGTCATAACCCCGATGAAACAACGCTAGGGGTATGCAGGTTTCCCAGGGGCCCCTGGGAAACCTGCATACCCCTCCCGCCTCGAAGTGCTGCGGGGGGTCGAGAGGTCGGGGCGGACCCGGGCCGGGTTGGACGCGGGCTTGTCCTCTTGCGTATCCTGTGAGGTGCGCAAGGAGTCTGCCGGAGTCTCGGACAGAGCAGGCTCTCGCTCGCTATCAGTCGATGGCACCACCCGCCGTCGGCACCCCAGACCCACCCGGTAGTGGACACGGCTTCTCGCGCCTCGCCACAACTCCATCCATCCCAAGGAATCCGCTCACCTATGACGATCACCCCCACTCTCTCGGACGCGCCGCAGGTCGCCGTCAACGACATCGGGTCCGAAGAGGACTTCCTCGCAGCCATCGACGCGACGATCAAGTACTTCAACGACGGAGACATCGTCGAAGGCACCATCGTGAAGGTCGACCGCGACGAGGTCCTGCTCGACATCGGCTACAAGACCGAGGGTGTCA
>JBDTXF010000281.1:0-4831 GCA_040006355.1 Nocardioidaceae bacterium
GCTCGACCTCGAGGACGTCGACCTCGTCGACATCGCCCACCGGGTGGTGGAGTCCACCCGGCCCCTCGCCGAGCGCCGCGGGATCCGGGTGGTCGTCCGGCCGGGGGAGCGGCCCAGCGTGGCCGAGGCCGACGCCCGGCGGGTGGAGCGGATCGTCCGCAACCTCGTGCAGAACGCGATCGACTACGCCGACAGCGTGGACGTGATCGTCCTCGTCGAGGCCGGCGACGAGGCGGCGGCCCTCGCCGTACGCGACCACGGGGTGGGGCTGCGCCCGGGGGAGGCCGCGATGGTCTTCAACCGGTTCTGGCGCGCCGACCCGGCGCGCGCGCGGACCAGCGGGGGCACCGGGCTAGGCCTGTCGATCGCGCTCGAGGACGCCCACCTGCACGGTGGGTGGCTGCAGGCCTGGGGCGAGCCGGGCCGCGGAGCGCAGTTCAGGCTCACCCTGCCGCGTCGCGCGGGCGACCCGATCGGCTCCAGCCCGCTGTCGCTGGTGCCCGAGGACCTCGCCCTCGGTCCGGGTGACGAGGTCGAAGAGCCCGGTCGGCGCGCCGGCAGCCCGTCGACGCTCGGCAGAAGCGCGGGCACGCCATGAGGCGGCCGGTGCCACTTCTGGTGGCGCTGCTCGTCGCCCTGGTCGTCGACCTCGGCGTGAGCAGCTGCGTCAGCCTGCCGGCGCAGGGACCGGTGCGCGCCAGGACGGTCGAGGAGAACGGCGGCGGCGAGACCCTGGTCGACTACACCCCCGCCGGCCCCCGGGCCGACAGCGGCCCACTGCCGCTGGTCGACAGCTTCCTCACCGCGATGACCGCCACGCCGCTGAACACCTACGTGGCCCGGGAGTTCCTCACCGAGCAGAGCGGCAAGACCTGGGTGCCGGAGCAGGGCACCGTCGCCTACGGCAGCCAGGAGCTGGTCGCGCGCCCCCACGGCGGCGTCATGGTCCGGCTTCGCGACGTCGTCGAGCTCGACAGCCAGGGCACCTGGCGCGGCGACCCCACCTCGGGGCGCGGCCACGACTACGACCTGCACCTGGTCAGGCAGGGAGGTCGGTGGCGGATCAGCCATCCGCCGAACCGGCTGATCATCCCTCGGGCGCACTTCGACACCCAGTACGCCCAGTACCTCCTCTACTTCGTCGACCGGTCCGCCCAGGTGATGGTCCCGGAGCCGGTCTACGTCCCGCGCGGGCAGCAGACCTCCACCCTGCTCCTGTCCGCGCTGCTCAAGGGACCTGAGCCGGCGAACGCCTCGGTCGAGCGGACCTTCTTCCCGCGCGGCACCTCGCTCGACGGCATCTCGGTGCCCGTCTCGCGCGGTGGCACCGCCGAGGTGCCGCTGAGCGACCAGGTGCTCGACGCCTCGAACGGCCAGCTCAAGGGACTCTCCGCACAGATCGCCTGGACGCTCGGTCAGGTGCCCGGCGTGCAGCGACTCAGCGTCACGGTCGGCGGCACGCCCATCGACCTGCCGGGACCCCGGTCGTCGGTGGGCGTCGGGGACTTCTCCGAGTTCGACCCCTCGCTCGCCTACGCCTCCACGGCGCTGTTCGGCGTCCGGGACCGTCGAGTGGTGACCCTCGGATCGCAGGAGAGCCGGGTCAGCGGACCGTACGGCGCACTCCCGCTCGCCCCGCGCTCGATCGCCGTCGACCCTCTCGGCCAGCGCATCGCAGGGGTGAGCTCGGACGGGACGAAGGTGCTGGTGTCCGACCGGGACGGTGTGCCCGGCCGGGCGGCGCGACTCAGCGACACCGTGACGGTCCACCCGGGTGGCACCGACCTGCTCCGCCCTGCCTACGACCTCTACGGACAGCTCTGGCTGATGGACCGCACCCGCTCCGGTGCGCGGCTGTCCGTGGTGCGCGGCGCGACGGCGCGCGCCCTGCGCGTGCCCGGGTTGAGCGATCGGCAGGTGTCCGGCTTCGTGCTGTCCCGCGACGGCACCCGGCTGGTCGCCGAGGAACGACGCGGAGGCCACGACGGGCTCTGGGTCGCCCGGGTCTCCCGCGACGCCAAGGGCCGGGTGCTGAGCGTCGGCCATGCGCGCCGGCTCGTGGTGGAGGGTGCCCCCGACCGGATCCTGGACATCGCGTGGCGGACGCCCGCGACCCTCGCCGTCCTGGTGGCCCCGTCCGCGGGCACCACGCAGGTGCTGCTCGCCAAGGTCGACGGGTCCTCGACGTCGTCCCAGCTCAGCAGCGAGTCGGCGCTGTTCCGCGGACGGGCGGTGCGCCTGGTGACGTCGCCGAGCCGGGGGACCCCGCTGCTGGTCAGCACGGCGTCCGGTCGGCTCTTCACGCTCTCCGGCAGCGGCCACTGGACCGTCAGCAGCATCAGGCCAGGGCTGCAGGCCCCGACCTTCGTCGGCTGATCCGCCGTCCACAGCCTCCAGCCGGCCCCGGTGGTGCACAGCCGCAGCGCCGGGGGGTGCGGTGGGTCGGCGACTGGGCGAGCCTGCAGCATGCGCACGGACCCCTGGACCTCCACCGTTCCGGACGCGGGCCGCGACCTCGTGCTGGGCAGCGCGTGCGTCGGCTGCGGCACCGCGGGGCGGGTCCTGTGCGTCCGCTGCGCCGCCAGCCTCCCGCGGCACGGGCGGGTCGCCTGGCCGACGCCGACACCGCCCGGTCTGGCCGTGCCCTACGCCGCCGGTGCCTACGACGGGCTGCTCAAGGCCCTGGTCAACGAGCACAAGGAGCACGCGGTGTTCGCCTTGGCCACGCCGTTGGGGCGCGTGCTGTCCGACGTGGTGCACGACCTGCTCCTCGACCAGCGGCACCGGCCGCGCGCCGGACCGGTGCTGCTGGTTCCGGTGCCGTCGCGGCGGTCGGTGGTGCGCGGCCGCGGTCACGACCCGCTGCTGCGGGTGACCCGCGAGGCGACGTCGCGGCTGCGGCGGCACGGCGTGGACGCCGGCGTCCGGCAGCTGCTGGTGCCCCGGGGGCGGGTGCGCGACCAGTCCCTGCTCGGGGCGGTGGAGCGGGCCGCCAACCTGGCCGGCTCGATGCGCTGCCGGCACCCGGTGAGGCTCTCGTCCACCGTGGCCGCGGCGCTCGTCCTCGTCGTCGACGACGTGCTGACCACGGGCGCCACCGTCCGCGAGGCGCAGCGGGCGCTGGAGGCCGGAGGCATTGCCGTGGCGGCGGTGGCGACGGTCGCTGCCACGCGTCGGCGGTTCCCAGGCGGAGGCTAGACCGGTCGGACGCAGCGCGGAGCCGGGGTGTCGGGTTCCCTACCGTTCCCGGGTCGGGGCGGCTACCGTTCACTGCCATGGAGTCCGTCCGGGTCCGTGGTTGCGCCGCCGGAGTGCTGCGCGGGGAGGTCGCCGATCCTCGGACCGGCTGTCCCGCCCGCCGGTGTCCGGTTCGGCAAGCCGATGCCAGTCGCAGGCGAAGCGGTCCACGTAAGACGCCGGGCCAGGTGCTCGGTCGTCGATCACGGTGCGGCTTAGAGGTAAGCCCTGCCCCCCACCCGCTGTCAGATGCAGCGGACCCGGGGGAGAAGGCCAGTAGTGGCGGAGAAGCTGCGACAGCCTCAGCAGGCGGTTGTGGGGTCGAAGACCAGGTCGGTCGGGCGGGCTCCTGCCAGACCCATCCCCAGAAGTCACCGAACGACGGAGGTTGTCGATGGACATCGTGCTCAACAGCCGGCACTGCGAGCTGACGGACAAGTTCAGGGACCACGTCGAGGAGAAGCTCGCTCGTTTGGAGAAGCACGACCACCGCCTGATCCGGGTGGAGGTCGAGGTCGAGCGGGAGCGCAACCCCCGACAGGCCGAGCGTGCCGTCAAGGTCGAGCTCACCGCCTTCTCCAAGGGCCCGGTGATCCGCGCCGAGGCGTGCGCCGAGGACAAGATGGGGGCGCTGGACCAGGCGCTCGACCGGATGGCGGCGCAGATGCGCAGGGCGGCGGACCGTCGACGGGTGCACCGTGGGCGGCACACCCCGGTCTCGGTGGGGCGTGCGCTGGCCGGCGTGGACCCGGGCACCAACGGCGGCGCACCCTCCGCGGTGGCCGACGACACCGAGACCGAGCGACACGTCGGGCCGATCGCGGTGCTCGGCGACGGCCCGCTGGTGGTCCGGGAGAAGACCCACAGCGCGGTGCCGATGACCCTCGACCAGGCGCTCTACGAGATGGAGCTGGTCGGTCACGACTTCTTCCTCTTCGTGGACAAGGAGGCCGAGCGGCCCTCGGTCGTCTACCGGCGACGCGGCTACGACTACGGCGTGATCACCCTCGACCTGGACTGAGGTGAGGGCCGCCGTCGCGGCCGAATCGCTCTCACCGCGCCCGTCGGACATGCCATGATCATCTTGTGGAGGATCTGGAGCAGCGTGACAAGCCGGGTGGTGAGCCCATCCGTGTCGCCGTGGTCGACGACCAGGAGCTCTTCCGTCGGGGTCTGACCATGCTCCTCGGGGTCGAGGACGACATCGACGTGGTGGGCGAGGCGGGCGACGGCATCGCGGCCACGGAGCTCGCCGTGGCCACTGTCCCCGACGTGATCTTGATGGACGTCCGGATGCCCAAGCGCTCGGGCATCGAGGCGTGCCTGTCGATCAAGGAGGTCGCCCCGACGGCCAGGATCATCATGCTGACCGTCAGCGACGAGGAGGCGGACCTCTACGACGCCGTGAAGAACGGCGCGTCCGGCTACCTCCTCAAGGACTCCTCGATCGACGAGGTGGCGCAGGCGATCCGCGTCGTCGCCGACGGCCAGTCGCTGATCAGCCCGTCGATGGCGATCAAGCTGCTCGACGAGTTCAAGCAGATGTCGCGCTCCGACCGGCAGCAGGTGCCGAGCCCGCGGCTCACCGACCGCG
>JBDTXF010000282.1:0-4814 GCA_040006355.1 Nocardioidaceae bacterium
GCGACACGCGGCCATCCGCCTACCCTGGTGGCTGTGGAAACCCTGCGCGGCCGGTCGCCCGAGATCCTGGACGAGGGGGCGTGGACCTCGCGACGAGCGGCCCACGAGCGTCGGGTCGACGCCTGGGTCCTGCCGCACCTCGAGCGGCGCCGCGAGCAGGTCGCGCACCCCGTCGAGGACTTCTTGTTCACCTACTACTCCCAGCGTCCGGCGGCGCTGCGCCGCTGGCACCCGGGCTTCGGGGTGACGCTCACGAACGCGGCGTCCCACGTCGGGCTCCGGGGCTACGTCGAGACGCCGGACGGCGTCACCGTCGCGGCGGAGCACGTCGCCACCCAGCGACCGCTGCTCGGTGCGCTGTCCACCCTGCTGCGGGCGACCGCGTCCCGGCCGGCGCAGCTCGGCTGCTTCGGCCTGCACGAGTGGGCGATGGTCTACCGGCAGCCGCCGGTCGAGGTGCGGCACGCGCAGTGGCCGCTCCGGCTCGGCAGCGAGGCCACCGACGGCGTCGTCGAGTCTCACCGCGTCTCCTGCTCGCACTTCGACGCCTTCCGGTTCTTCACCGAGGACGCCCGGCCGCGCAACCTGCTGCAGCCCCGCAGCGACGACCGTCCCGCCCTCGAGCAGCCGGGGTGCCTGCACGCCGGGATGGACCTCTACAAGCACGCCTACCGGCTCACCCCGATGGTCGCCTCGGAGCTGGTCGCGGACTGCTTCGAGCTCGCCCACGACATCCGGGTGCTGGACATGCGCGCCTCGCCGTACGACCTGAGCGGGCTGGGCTACTCCGCGGTGCCCATCGAGACCCCGGCAGGCAAGGCGGAGTACGTCGCCGCACAGCGCGTCTTCGCCGAGCGCGGAGCGCCGCTGCGGCAGCAGCTCGTCGAGGAGCGCGCGCGGCTGCTGGCGCTCTGAGACGGCGAACGGCCCCGCCGGGACCGAGGTCTCGACGGGGCCGCGTGATGGTGCTGGGGACTACTTGGCGCTCACCCAGGTCTCGTTGGGCGAGCCGACTCCGGTGACGTCGTCCCAGCCCTTCCGGATCGCCAGCGAGGCGTCCTGGTTGAAGGTGCGGACCGAGTAGAGCAACCCGTCCTTCGCGTTCTCGCCGTTGACGTAGTCGGCGCGCACGTTGCCGGCATCCTTGGGCGTGCCCTTGATGTCGGTCAGCGTCGTGCCTCCGGCCGCCGCGTAGATCGTCGGGTTCAGGAACCCGAGGCGCTTCCCGGCGTTCTGCGAGCGGAGCGCGGTCATGCCCGCCATCAGCGGCGAGGCCAGGCTGGTCCCGCCGATGCGGTACTCCCCGTAGCGCGTGCCGTCGGTGAACGTCTGGGTCTCACCGACCAGCATGCCGGTGGTCGGGTCGGCGTCCATGGCGATGTCGGGCACCGAGCGACCCGGGCCGTAGCTGTTCGGCACCACGCCGTCCTGGTAGGCCGGCTTGTTGAACAGCGCGGAGTTGCCGCCGCCGGCACCGTAGAGGTAGCCGACCGGCGACCAGGACTTCTGGTCCGCGCTCAGGGAGTACTTGTTGGTGCCCCAGCCGGTCTGGAACGAGAACGTCCCGGAGGCGTCGATCGCGTCGGCCGTGCCGCCGACCGCGGTCACGTAGGGGTCGTTCGCGGAGCCGTCGGCCTGCCTGATGCCGGTGTTGGCCAGCTCGTCGCCGCTGTCCCCCGAGGAGAACATCCAGCTGATGCCCTGCATGGCGCCCTGCAGGAAGATCTGCTGCTCGGCCGCCACGTTGGCGGCGTTCTCCGCGCCTTCGGGCTCACCGTAGGAGTTGGTCACGATCGAGGCCTTGTCCTGGTCCACGACCTTGGCCTGGGTGTCGAGGATGTCGGCGTCGTAGCAGCTCTTAGCGCCGTAGTAGCGGATCTTGGAGTCCGGAGCCATGGCGTGCACGGCCTCGACGTCGAGGGTCTCCTCGCCGTACCAGCCGGAGGCGCCGCAGCCGTTGGGGCCGGTGCCGCCGTGGGCGAACGCGGGCGGCTTCACCTGGGTGAGCTGGCCCGGGGTGTAGCTGCCGTCACCGTTGGTGGAGGCGTACCGGTTGGAGTCCTTCGCGATCGTGGGGGCTGCGTAGGCGTCGATGATGGCCACGGTGACGCCCTTGCCGGTCAGGCCCTTGGGGTTCGCACCCTGGTAGGCCGCACGGAAGAGCGGACCGGTGTAGCCACAGATCGCGTAGGGCAGCGTCTTGCCCTGGAACTTCGGCAGCTTGGTCTTGAAGTCCGCCTGGTACGTCGCGGGCACCGCGCCGTAGGTCCGCGAGCAGGGCCGGCCGTTGTTGAAGCCGGCCGGGGGGGCAGCATTGTGCGTGAGCAGTCGCCTGGTGGTGTCGAGCCCGGTGACGGTCGTGACGTAGGGCGCGATCGCCGCAGGGAGGCTGACTGCGGTGGTATTGGCCTGGACGGTCTGGCCGCGGTGCCTGAAGCGCCTGATGGTGGTGCCGAACGCCTTCTGCACCGAGGAGACGCTGCCGGTGCCGGCCACATAGCGGTGGTGGGCCTCGACCGAGGTCACCGAGAGGTGGCTGTCCTTCAGGAACGTCGAGACCGTCTTCACGGTGGTCGGCCTCGCGTCGAACCTCGCGTGGTACTGCGCGGCGGTCATGAAGTGACGGTAGGACGAGCTCTTGGGGTCCGACACCGCGGCCACGGCCGCCTTCAGCGCGTCCGTGCCGCCGTTCGGCGCGAGGTAGACGCGGAAGCTCGAGCGGGCGCTCGAGCTGGCACGACCCAGGCTGTGCGTCTTGGCCACCCAGGTAGGGGCGGTCCGGGCCACCGACCTGCGCTGTGGCGCAGCGGTGGCCGATGGTGCCGTGGCCATGCCGGCGGCGACGAGCGCCCCGGCGACAGCGACGGCGGAGAGCGAGGTCTTCGCTTTTCTCATGCAGGTCCATTCCTTCGAGATCGGCCTGATGGCCGATGAACAGCCTGAAGGTTATGCCCGGTCGGTGGCGAAATGGAAGGGTCACCAACAGTTGGGTTTTGCACTCGTGAAGGGACTCGTCGCTTCGACCTGGGCGGCGAGTGCGAGCAACAGCTCGTCGCCGGCGGGGCGAGCGGCGATCATCACCCCGACCGGAAGTCCTGCGGCGGTGCGGTGCAGGGGAAGGGAAACCGCAGGCATCCCGGTCAGGTTCCAGGCAGATGTCCACGGCGTGAAGGCCTTCTGCCGGGCGAAGTCGCGGGCCGGGTCGGCGTCGTCCCGGATCTCACCGACCCGCAACGGCGGGACCGCGAGGGTCGGGGTCAGCACCGCGTCGTACGCCGCCAGCCTGCGCAGCGCTCCGGCCGCGATCCGGCGCAGCTCCCCCACCGCCAGCCCGAACTCCGGGCCGGAGACCGCCCGTCCTCTCTCCTGCAGCCACCGGGTCAGCGGCCGCAGCAGGTGCTCGGTCCCCGGGGGTGGCACCGAGAGAGCGGTCAGCACCGCCCAGCAGGTCTCGAAGGTGGCCACCGCGTCGGCCGGCAGGGGTACGTCGACCTCCTCCACGTCGTGCCCGAGCGAGACCAGCAACCGGGTCGCGTCCTCGTAGGCCGCCACCACCTCGGGGTCCACGACGGCGTCGGCGATCACCGGGGTCACGAACCGCGCCACCCGCAGCCGGCCAGGGTCGACGTCGCACGACGCCAGGAACGACCGCTCGGGCGGCGGGGCCCACGACGGGTCGCCCACGGCCGGCCCGGCCATCACGTCGAGCAGCGCGGCGGCGTCCCGGACGGTGCGCGCCAGGGACCCTGCCGTGCCGAGGCCGACGGGATCGCCGTACATCGGGCCGCCGCTGACCCGTCCGCGCGACGGCTTGAGGCCGACCAGCCCGCAGCAGCTGGCCGGGATGCGGATCGAGCCCCCGCCGTCCGAGCCGTGCGCCACCGCCACCAGGCCGGCGGCGACGGCGGCCGCCGCACCACCGCTCGAGCCGCCGGCCATCCGCTCGAGGTCCCACGGGGTGCGGGCGGGCGGGGCGTTGTCGGGCTCGGTGTAGCAGGGCGACCCGAACTCCGGCGTGGTGGTCTTGCCGAGGCTGATCATGCCGGCCGCCTCGATGCGCAGCACCACCTCGTCGGACACCTCCGGGACGTGGCCGGCCATCGTCGCCGACCCGAGCTCGGTGCGGACGCCCGCCGTCAGGTTCAGGTCCTTGATGGCCGTCGGCACGCCAAAGAGCGGCGAGGACGCGTCACCCACCGAGGCCGCCGCGAGCACGGCCTGCCGGCGCGCGAGGTCGCCGGTGACGGTGACGAACGCGCCGACCGAGTCCGAGAGCCGGTCGATCCGGGCGAGGTAGTGCTCGACGAGCTCTCCTGGGGAGACCTCCCGGGAGCGGATCGCAGTCCCCTGCTCGAGGGCGGTCAGGTCGTGCAGCTCGGCCATGGGGCGAAGATACGCCCGCGCCGCAGCGCGCTCTAGGATCCCGGGCATGACCAGCGCACTCGTCCTCGGCGGCGGCGGGATCACCGGGATCGCCTGGGAGATCGGACTGCTGCGCGGCCTGCAGGAGGCCGGTCTCGACCTCACTGACGCAGACACGGTGGTCGGGACGTCCGCCGGCTCCGTGGTCGGTGCGCAGCTCACCAGCGGCACGCCGCTCGAAGCGCTGTACGCCGCCCAGCTGGCCGATCCCGCCCACGAGATCGGCGCGTCGATGGGGCCGCTGACCCTGCTGACCTGCGGGATGCTGATGCTCCCGCCCGGCAGCGGCACCTCCCGGCGCCGACGCCTGGGCCGGGCGTCCGTCCGGGCCTCGCGCCGGGCCCGGGCGGTCCCGGCCGAGCCGCGCGTGCGGGTGATCCGTGAGCGGCTGC
>JBDTXF010000283.1:0-4811 GCA_040006355.1 Nocardioidaceae bacterium
CGGCCGAGCTCGCGGGTGTCGAGCACGAGCGGCGCTCTCGGGTCGAGACGCACGGTGATTCACTCCTGACAGGGGCACAACAGACCACGGTCCTCGAGCGTCGACCCGCCGACCCCGAGGGCGCCGTCAGGTCCGTGCACGAAGAACCGTCGTCCAGCGTACCCAACGGTGGGCGTGCCGACCAAACGGCTAGTCGTCGAGGTGGTCGGGCAGGGTGATCTCGTCCACCTCTGCCGAGGTGATGCCCGCGAAGGCGGATCGGCCGGCCAGCCGCTCGCGGCCCCGCTTGACGGCCTCGGTGGTGCGCTCCAGGGTGATCTCGAAGTTCGCCAGCTTGGCGTCCACGTAGTCGTCGGTCTCCTGGCGCAGCGTCTCGGCCTCGGCCCGCGCCCGGTCGAGGAGACGGTCGGCCTGGCGCTGGGCGACCCGGAACACGTCGGTGTCCGAGATCAGCTTCTCGCGCTCCCGGCGGCCGTCGGCGACGATGCGCTCGGCCTCCCCACGGCCCCCGTCGACGACGGCCTCACGCTCGGAGACGACCTTCTGCGCGTCCGCGAGGGCCTGCTCCAGCCCCCCGGAGAGCGCGTCGACCAGACCAAGGACCTCGCCGCGGTTGACCACCGCGGAGGCGGACATCGGCATCGACCTGGCCTCCTGGACCGTTCGTCTCAGCTCCGCGAGCTGCGCGTGCACGTCCACGTCGTCGTTCCTCTCTCGTCCCACCCGCGAGCCGCGTCGCCCACGGGTGACCAGCACTGTTCGGCTCGACGATACGACCCGGCACCGAGGACCCCACCATCCGCACGCCGGGGGACGGCATGACCTCAGCGACCCTCGGCCAGCCGGGCGGTGAGGCGCTCCAGCACGAAGCCGGGCACCAGACCGGACACGTCGCCCCCGAACGTCGCGACCTCCTTGACGAGGCTGGAGGCCAGGAAGGAGTACTCCGGGCTGGTCGGCACGAAGACCGTCTCGATGCCGGAGAGGCTGGAGTTCATCTGGGCCATCTGGAGCTCGTAGTCGAAGTCGCTGACCGCGCGCAGCCCCTTCAGGATCGCGTGGACGTGGTGCTCCTGGCAGAAGTCCGTGAGCAGACCGTCGAAGCCGTCGATGCTGACGTTCGGGTACGGCGCGCAGGCCTCGGTGAGCATGTCGATGCGCTCCTGGGCGCTGAACAGCCGCTTCTTCGAGGCGTTCACGCCGACCGCGACGACCACCTCGTCGAAGAGCTGCGCGGCACGCGAGATGATGTCGATGTGCCCGTTCGTGACCGGGTCGAACGACCCGGGGCATGCGGCTCGGCGCACTGCGGCTCCTTCGGTGTCAGGCGGTCGCGTGACCGTACCAAAGCAGGGTCTCGCCGTATCTCCTCGTCCGGTCGGCGGTGAACCCCTCCGGCCACGTGAGGCCCGCCCCGCGGCTGGAGCGCTCCACCACCACCACCGCCTCGTGGGAGAGCCAGCCATGGGCGTGCAGGGCCCTGAGCACGTCGGCCACCTCCTCGACAGGGACCGCGTAGGGCGGGTCCAGGAAGACCACGTCGTACGGCGCCCGCGGTGGCTGTGCCAGTGCCCGGGAGACGTCGGACACGACCACCTCGACCTGCGCGAACCCCAGCGTCCGGACGTTCGCCCGGATCACCTCGGCGGTGCGGCGGTCGTGCTCCACCAGGGTGACGACACCTGCTCCGCGCGAGCGTGCCTCGAGCCCGACCGCACCGCTGCCGGCGTAGACGTCGAGGAAGCGGAGGCCGTGCAGCGAGCCGAGCGCGGAGTCCAGGGCCGAGAACAGCGCCTCCCGCACCCGGTCGGACGTGGGGCGGGTGCGGTCGCCAGCCGGTGCCTTGAGGCGCCGCCCGCCGGCGTCCCCGCCGATGATCCGGGTCATGCCTTGTCGAGGAAGTCGGCCTGGTCGGCGTCGTGCAGGCGTCGCACCTGGTCGCCGAGGTGCGGGTGCTCGACGAGCGTGGGGTCGGCGGCGACGACGTCCACCGCCACCGCGCGGGCGGCGACGATGTCGTCCTCGTGCTGGAGGACCTGCAGCAGCCGCAGGCTCGAGCGGCGCCCCGACTGGCTCGACCCGAGGACGTCGCCCTCCCGACGCTGCTGGAGGTCGACGCGGGAGAGCTCGAAGCCGTCCGTCGTCGAGGCGACCGCGTCGAGGCGCTCGCGTGCCGGGGTCTCGGCCGCCGCGCCGGTCACCAGCAGGCACAGTCCCGGGAACCCGCCGCGCCCGATGCGTCCGCGCAGCTGGTGCAGCTGGGAGACCCCGAAGCGCTCCGCGTCCAGGACCACCATCATCGTGGCGTTGGCGACGTCGACGCCGACCTCGATCACCGTGGTGGACACCAGCACGTCGATCTCACCCGCGGCGAAGGACCGCATCACCAGGTCCTTGGCGTCGGGGGCGAGCCGGCCGTGCAGGGCCTCGACGCGCAGCCCGTGCAACGGTCCCTCGGCGAGCATCGGGGCGACCTCCTCGACGGCCGCCATCGGTCGTGGGTCATCGGTCTCCGACGGCTGCCGGGTGCCGTCGTCGTCCGCGGCGATCCGGGGGCACACCACGTAGACCTGGTGGCCGCCGGCGACCTCCTCGCGGATCCGCTCGTAGGCGCGTCCGATCCACGACGGGTGCTCGGAGACCGGGACGACGTTGGTCTGGATGGGGGCCCGCCCGGCCGGCAGCTCGCGCAGCGTGGAGGTCTCCAGGTCACCGAAGACCGTCATCGCGACGGTCCGCGGGATGGGGGTCGCGGTCATCACCAGGACGTGCGGAGGCGAGTCGCCGCTCTTGCCGGCCAGGGCCGCACGCTGCTCGACCCCGAAGCGGTGCTGCTCGTCGACGACCACCAGGCCGAGGTCGGCGAACCGCACCGTGTCCTCGAGCAGCGCATGGGTGCCGATGACGATGCCCGCCGACCCCGAGGCGGCGTCGAGCATCGCCTCGCGGCGGGCGCCGGCCCCGAGGGACCCGGTGAGCAGGGCGACCTGGGTGCCGTCGGTGGCCCCCCCGAGCATGCCGGCCGAGGCGAGGTCGCCCAGCAGTGCGGTGATCGACCGGTGGTGCTGCTGGGCGAGCACCTCTGTCGGGGCCAGGAGGGCCGCCTGCCCGCCGGAGTCCACGACCCGCAGCATCGCGCGCAGCGCCACCACGGTCTTGCCGGACCCGACCTCGCCCTGCAGCAGCCGGTGCATCGGGTGCCCGGTGGCCAGGTCCTCGAGCACGTCTTTGCTCACCTCCTGCTGCCCGTGGGTCAGCTCGAAGGGCAGCCGTTCGTCGAAGCGGTCCAGCAGGCCACCCGCGCGGCCGGTCCGGGGGTGGGCGTCGAGCGCCAGCAGGGCGGCCCGCCGCTGGGCCAGCACGGTCTGGGTGACGAAGGCCTCGTCGAAGCGCAGCCGCTTCTCAGCGGCACCCCGCTCCTCCCAGCTGGTGGGCCGGTGCAGCCACTGCAGCGCCTGGCGGGCCGAGACCAGCTCGCGCCCGCGGCGTACGTCCTCGGGAAGCACCTCGGGCACCTCGTGGACCAGGTCGAGCGCGAGCTCGATGGCATCGGCGAGCTGCCAGCTCTGCACGGTCGAGGTCGCGGGGTAGATCGAGATCAGCTGAGGCAGCTTCTCCCACTCGGCCGCGACCGTCTCCTCGTCTCCCTCCCCACCGAACATCTGGGTCTGCGGGTTGACCAGCTGGAGCCTGCCGCGGAACGTGCCGACCTTGCCGGAGAACAGCCCGCTGCGGCCGGGACGCAGCTGTCCCAGGCGCCAGTCCGCGGTGTGCTTGGCCTTGTCGAAGAAGGTCAGCATCAGCCGCGCGTCCTCGGTGGCGACCACGGCCTCGAGCCGGTCGGCCAGGCCGCCGCGGCGGCGGTCGGCGTAGGAGTGCTGGGTGGAGGTCACCACCCGGCCGATCACCGTGACGTGCACGTCCGGCTCGACCTCGCCGAGGTCGCTGAGCGAGCCCTTGTCGACCCAGCGCCGGGGGTAGTGGCCCAGCAGCTCGCCGACGGTGCGGTAGCCGAACGCCTTCTCGATCTTGGCCGCGTGCTTGCCCGCCACCGTCGCGAGCCTGGCGTCCCACCCGATGGTGGACGACAGCGGGCGCTCGCGCCCGAACCCCTGACCGGTCCCTGCCATGCCCGATGCTCCTACTCGACACCGACGAGCAGGAGGTAGCGCTGCTGGCCGCCCTCGTAGACGACCACGTCGACGGTGGGGTGTGCACCGCGGACGTACGTCGCGCAGCGGTCGGCCAGGTCTCCCGCGCCCGCGCCCGAGACGACCGTGACCAGCTCGCCGCCACCGCCGAGCAGCCGCTCGAGGACGCTGGTGGCCGCCTCGAACAGGTCGTGGCCCACCAGCACGAAGTCCCCCTCGATGACCCCCAGCACGTCGCCCGGCTCGCACGGTCCCGCCGACGTCATCGCCTGGCGGGCGGCGACCGTGACGGCACCGGACCGGGCGTGCCGGGCGGCCGCCGTCATCTCGACGATGTCCTGCTCGAAGGTGCGGCCCGGCTCGTGCACCGCCAGCGCCGCGAGACCCTGCACCTGCGCGTCGGTCGGGATCACCGCGACCCGGATCCCGCCGGTCTCCCGGACGGCGCGGGCCGCCGCCTCCGCCACCGCGACCGAGTCCCGGTCGTTGGGCAGCACGATCACCTCGGCCGCCCCCGCGAGTGTCACCGCCTCGATGATCTGCGCGGTGGACGGACGTCGCCCGATCCCGCCCGGCACGACGGTGGCGCCGGCCAGCACGACGAGCGCGCCGAGACCGGCGCCGGCCGCGACGGCCACCACGCTGCGGCCACGGCGGACC
>JBDTXF010000284.1:0-4797 GCA_040006355.1 Nocardioidaceae bacterium
CCACGACCGCAGCGGAGCCGTGGAGGCCGACTCGACGCCGCCGGCGAGCACCGCCGCCGACGTCGAGCGCAGCATCGTGACCCCCAGCGCGACGGCGGCCAGCCCGGAGCCGCACTGCCGGTCGACCGTCAGCGCCGGGACCTCGACGGGCAGGCCGGCCGCGAGGGCCGCGACCCGCGCCACGTCACCGCCGGGCCCGGTGCAGTTGCCCAGCACCACCTCGATCAACGGCTCCCCGGGCACGGCCAGCGCCGCCAGCACCGCAGCCGCCAGGTCGGCCGCAGGGACCCCGGCCAGCGCACCGCCGGCGGTGCCGATCGGCGTGCGCAGCGCGGCCACGACGACGGGCGACTCGGGGGGCGTCACCGGGTGAACGCTAGACCAGCCGTCGGACGCGGCTCCCGTCGCCGGACACCAGTGAGACCAGGGCCGGCCGGTCCACCTTGCCGGCCGGGGTCTGGGGCAGCACCGCTACGTGGAACCACCTGCGTGGTCGCGCCGCACCGCTCAGCCGGGTCCGGGCCAGGTCGCGGACCCGGGGGTGGTCGCCGAAGGAGGTGAGCACCACAGCCAGCACGGCACCGAGCGTCTCGTGCGGGACACCCACCACGACGACGTCCCCGATGGCGCCCGCTCGCAGCACGGCTTCGACCTCGGCGGTCTCGACGGTGCTTCCCCCCACGGTCACCGCCTCGGGGCGACCTGCGACGAGCAGCCGTCCGCCGTTCAACGCGCCTCGGTCACCGACCGTCGCGAACCCGTCGGTGGCCCGGCGCAGGGCACCGGGCGGACCGTCGTACCCCAGGCACACGTAGGGGGAGCGGACCCAGATCTCGCCGCCGCGGACCTCGACCTCCACGCCGGGGAACGGCCTTAGGTCCTCAGCGTGCGCACCCCAGGCCACGAAGGAGAGCTCGGCGGCACCGTAGTAGTGCCGCACGACCATCCCGGCCGCGGCGGCCCGGTCGTGGAGGCCGACCGACAGGCGGTCACCCGCCACCACCACGGTGACCCCGGACAGCAGGACGCCGTCGTCGAGCGCCGTCGCCAGCGCCGTCGGCGTCAGGTGTGCGTGCGTGGCCCCGCCCGGGGCGCCCAGCAGGGTGGCGCCCATGACCGATGCGTGGGCCGCGGCGAAGAGGTTCATCGTCGCCGTGAGCGGGCCGGGCACCCAGACACGGGACGCTGACGTCAGCCCGGTCAACGCTGCGACGGTCGCGAACGACGACAGCCACGACTCGGTCGTCCTCATCACCAGGCGCGGCGCGCCGGAGGACCCGGACGTGGCCAGCGCCACCGGGACACCTGCGGCGTCCGCGGCGAGCAGGTCCTCGACGGTGCGGACCCGCCGGTGACGCTCAGACAGCGGTGCTCTCCGCGGCCCGGCGACGCGGCGCACCGAGCAGACCGGGGTACGCCGCGTGCACGCCGCGCGCGACCACGGCACAGACGACCACCTTGACGAGGTCGCCCGGCAGGTAGATCCAGGTGGCGACCACCGCGGCCCACACCGACAGGTGACCGACCAGCACCAGGCCGGCGATGCCCGCGGCGTAGAGCACCACGATGCCGCCGAGGAGGTTGGCGACCAGACCCCAGACCAGCCGGTAGGGCGAGCCGCCGCGCTCGGTCAGCCAGCCGATGACGAAGGCGGCCGGCGGGTAGCCCAGGAGGAACCCCGCCGACGGACCGGCGAAGACCCCGAGACCGCCCCGACCACCGGCGAGGAGCGGCAGCCCGACCGCGACCAGCACGACGAACAGCAGCAGCGAGAAGAAGCCGCGACGACCGCCGATGACCGCACCGGCCAGCATCACCCCGAGCGACTGCGCCGTGATCGGGACGGTGAAGCCGGGCGGCAGGAAGGCCGGGACCAGACCCAGAGCGGCCACCACCCCGGCGAAGGTCGCCACGAGAGCGAGGTCGCGGGAGGTCAGTCTGCGGGTCGTCACGACAGGGAGTCTAGGGAGGCGGTGCGGTCCGCCGCGCACCCGTCCGCGCCGGGACCGCTCAGAGCGTGCGGGCCGCGAACGTGTCGCAGGCCTTCAGGGTGCCGGTCCGCATCCCGGTGGTGAACCACCGCTGCCGCTCGGCCGCGGACCCGTGGGTCCACGAGTCCGGGTCGACACGACCCGAGCCGCGCTTCTGGATGCGGTCGTCTCCGACTGCGGCAGCGGCGTCGAGGGCCCGCGTCACGTCGTCCTGGGTGAGGTCGAGGATCAGCGGCCGCCCGCCGGCGTCGTCGGTGCTCGTCGCGTGCCTGGTCCAGATGCCCGCGTAGCAGTCGGCCTGCAGCTCGAGGCGGACCGAGTCGCTGCTCGAGCCCTTCTGGGTGCGCACCTTGCCCATCGTGCCGAGCAGGTCCTGGACGTGGTGGCCGTACTCGTGGGCGAGGACGTAGGCCCAGGAGAACTGGCCTCCCCGGGCGCCGAGCCGGCCCTCCAGCATGTCCTTGAAGAAGGTGGTGTCGAGGTAGACGTGCTTGTCGGCCGGGCAGTAGAACGGGCCCATGTCCGCCGAGGCGCTGCCGCAGCCGGTCTGCAGCCCGCCCGAGAAGATCTCGGTCTTCGCCAGGGTGTAGGCCGGGCCGCCCTGCCGCGGCAGCTCGGCGGTCCAGAAGGCCTGGATGGAGTTCACGTCCGCGACCAGGGCGCAGTCCTGCTGCTTGTTGGCGTCCTGCCCGCTCTGGCACTGGTCGAGCGAGGTGCTTCCGGCACCCTGGGAGGAGGTGCCGCCGGACGGGTCGCCGGAGCCGCCCAGCTGGCTCTGCAGGACCAGAACGACGATCACCAGGATCACGCTGCCGATGCCGCCGCCGACCTTCAGTCCGCCGCCACCGCCTCCCAGCGGGAACCCACCGCCGCCGGAGCGACCGCCGCTCCCTCGACGGTTCTCCACCTGGCTGCGGTCCAGGCGGGCCCTCGGGTTGTAGCGCATGCGACACCTTTCCCCGGGCCGCGTAGACTATGCCCATGAGGTGCGCCACCGACTGAGTCCGGACGCCCGCTCCACGTCCGATGTCCCACTCCAGCTCGTCGAGGTTGCTGTCCCATGATCACCGCCCACCAGCTCGAGGTTCGCGCGGGCGCACGCCTGCTGATGGAAGGCGTCTCCTTCCGGATCGCGGCCGGCGACAAGGTCGGCCTGGTCGGCCGCAACGGCGCCGGCAAGACCACCCTCACCAAGATCCTCGCCGGGGACGTGCTCCCGGCTGCCGGGAACGTCACCCGCACCGGCAGCGTGGGCTACCTGCCACAGGATCCCCGCACCGGCGATCCCGAGGTGCTGGCCCTGCACCGGATCCTGTCCGCGCGGGGTCTCGACGACGCCGTGCGCCGGCTCCGCGAGGCCGAGGAGGAGATGGGGTCGGTGGACCCCGACACCCAGGACCGGGGGATGCGGCGCTACGAGCGAGCCGACGCCGCGCAGCACGCCGGCGGCGGCTACGCGGCCGAGGCCGAGGCCCGGCAGATCGCCTCGAGCCTCAACATCGCCGACCGGACCCTCGGCCAGCCGCTCCGGACGCTCTCGGGCGGCCAGCGCAGGCGGGTCGAGCTGGCCCGCATCCTGTTCTCCGGAGCCGAGACCCTCCTCCTCGACGAGCCCACCAACCACCTCGACGCCGACTCCATCGTCTGGCTGCGCGACTTCCTGCGGTCCTTCAAGGGTGGGCTGATCGTGATCAGCCACGATGTGGGCCTGCTCGAGACCTGCGTCAACAAGGTCCTGCACCTCGACGCGAACCGTGCCGAGATCGACCTCTACAACATGGGCTGGACGTCGTACATCGCCCAGCGCGAGACCGACGAGCGGCGCCGCAAGCGCGAGCGGCAGAACGCCGAGCGCAAGGCGAACACACTGACCGACCAGGCCAACAAGATGCGCGCCAAGGCGTCCAAGGCCCAGGCGGCACAGTCGATGCTCAAGCGCGCCGAGAAGCTGATGGACGGGCTTGAGGGCGAGCGCCGCAACGACCGGGTGGCGAAGATCAAGTTCCCCGCCCCGGCCCCGTGCGGCAAGACCCCGCTCACCGCGGCCGAGCTGTCGAAGTCCTACGGCTCGCTCGAGGTGTTCACCGACGTCGACCTCGCGATCGACAAGGGCAGCCGGGTCGTCATCCTGGGGCTCAACGGCGCCGGCAAGACCACCCTGCTGCGCATCCTCGGCGGTGTCGACGCACCGGACACCGGGGAGGTGCAGCCGGGCTTCGGGCTCAAGCTCGGGTACTACGCCCAGGAGCACGAGACCCTGGACACCAGCCTGACAGTGCTCGAGAACATGCGGCACGCGGCACCGCAGCTCGCGGACACCGAGGCGCGCAGCGTGCTCGGCTCGTTCCTGTTCAGCGGGGACGACGCCACCAAGCCGGCCGGCGTGCTCTCGGGCGGGGAGAAGACCCGGCTCGCGCTCGCCATCCTGGTCGTCTCCAGCGCCAACGTGCTGCTGCTCGACGAGCCGACGAACAACCTGGACCCCGCCTCCCGCGAGGAGGTCCTGGGCGCGATCCGCACCTACCAGGGCGCGATCATCCTGGTCACCCACGACGAGGGCGCCGTCGCCGCCCTCGAGCCGGACCGCGTGCTGATCCTCCCCGACGGCGTCGAGGACCTCTGGAACGCCGGCTACGCCGACCTCGTCTCCCTCGCCTGACCCGGGCACTAGGCTGCCGCCCATGGAGCGCAGCGGAGTCGACCCGGATGTGCTGGAGGCGGGCGGCCTGCGGTTCGAGCAGAGCGGCCTGGTCGCGACGGTCACGCTCGACCGGCCGGCGACCAAGAACTCCCAGACGCCCGCGAC
>JBDTXF010000285.1:0-4787 GCA_040006355.1 Nocardioidaceae bacterium
AGCCCTGGTCGGAGGTGATCTTCTGCCCGCGGGCGTCGATGCCTCGGCGGTTCGCCACCACGGTCTTGTCGCCGACGGTGAACACGTCCTCCGGGTAGTAGTCGGTCGGGACCAGCCCGACATAGCTGACCGGATCGAGCGCGTCCTTGCCGAGCCTGTAGACCGCGACGGCGTTCGCGCGCCCCAGGCTGACCAGGAGACGGCCACCCTGCACCGTGATGCCGTCCGGTGCGTAGCCGACGTCCGAACCGCGCCACGGCTGGGTGGCGACCGTCTGGACGGCTCGGTCGGTGCTCGTGTTCACCACCGAGACGGTGTCGTCGTTGGTGTTCGCGACATACAGCACACCATTCTTCGCGTACATCGCCGTCGGGTGCAGGCCGACCTTGACCGTGCCGACGTCGTTGCCCGCGGCCGCGGGGTCGATGACGCTGAGCGTGCCGCTGGTGGAGGTGCCCCGGTAGGGGTCGGCCGGGACCGGCGTGCCGTAGGAGTCCAGCGTGGTGCTGCCCGAGGACGCCTGCCTGCCACCCTCGTTGCTGACGTACAGCTTGCCGCCGACGAGCATCACCTTGCGCGGGGCGATGCCGACGCTCCAGGTGCGGTCGATCGTTCCCGCCGTTGGGTCGATCGCGACGACGGTGTTCTGCCCGTTCACGGCGGCATAGAGAGTCTGACCGTCCGCCGAGAACGTCATGCCGCCGGTCAGCGCCTCCTTGCCGTCGACGGTCGGGATCGCGATCTTGGTGCCGGGTGAGAGGCTGCCGTCGGCGTTCACCGGGAACCGGGTGATGCCCGTGGCGTTCGGCATCGCCAGGAACGTGCCGTCCGGCGAGTACGCGGGTCCTTCCTGGCCGACACTGTTGTCGGAGAGCTGGAGGTCGACGTCCGAGGCGGTGCCACCGTGCCAGACGAGCTGGTAGGTCGACAGGTCGAAGATCTGCAGTGACACCGAGCGGTCGCTGGAGGTGGCGGCCAGGAAGCGTCCGTCGGGGCTGACGGTGGATCCCATGAACTTGCCGTACGGCGTCGTCAGCCGGTCACCGAGCGGCTTGAGGATCTGGTCCGAGGAGACCTGCAGACCTTGAGCGTATTCCGTGCCGACCTTGTTCTGGCCGAAGATTGTCGTGGTGGCGTAGGCGGTTCCGGTGCCGACGACTGCGAGCGCGGCCGTTCCGGCGATGAGGAGTCTCAGCTTGCGTCGTCCGAGGAGGCCGAAGCCGGTCCCCGCGACGCGCTTGCGCTGACGCACAACGTGCATGTGGTCGTTCCCTCCGAGAAGTTGGTCGTTCAGAGCAGGTCGACGTAGCCGTCGAACTGCCACAGCGGGTTCGGTGCGTCACCGGTCGGTGTGTGCACCCAGAAGCTGCCATTCACCTCCTTCGGTCCGTCTCCGTCCGCGACGTACCGGCCTTCCGCGGTCACGTAGAGCTGAAAGATGGCGGAGCCTGTCGCGGAGGCGCCGGGGAGACGCCATGACACGACACACCGCCAGTCGTTGCCCGGCCCGCGGTCGACGACGCTCTCTCCGCCCTTGTCACACTCAGCGCGGGTGTCGAGCTCGGTCTCCGTCACCGCAGGCCGGTGCAGCTGTTCGGTCTGCAGCCTGTAGAGGTGCGCGTAGGCGATCGACAGGGATGTCTGGAGCTTCCGCTTGTCGATGCCCGCCCCGTTGGCCGGCGTGGTCGTCGCGACGAGGAGTGCGGTGACTCCGACGAGCGCGGCCAGCGAAAGCATCGTCGTGGCCAACGCGCGTCGGCCCGCGCCGTCGGACGAGGAATCGGTGAAGTCGCGGCGGACGAACAGCAGGTACGCCAGGCCCGTCGCCACAGTCGCCCAGGCGAGGCTCACGGCGATCCCGACGAGGAGCGGCCCGGTCTGCGGGGGCCCGGTGAACAGGCCGCGCCAGGCGAGGAAGGCGTTGCTCGGCAGCGACAGCCGGACTGCGACCGGCACGGGGAGCATGAGCACCAGGTTCATCGCGAGCGCGAGCGCGGCAGGCACCACGAGCCCCGTCGGTGAGCGACCCAGCACGACCGAGCCGAGCAGTCCTACGGCAGCGAACGCGAGCGTGGGGGCCAGCACGCATAGCCAGGCGACCAGCACCGTTCGTGCCGCGTCGCCGGCCGCGAGGGTGTGACCATCGAGGCCGATGAGGGGATGGCTCCCGACAGCGGCGATTCCGCCGACGATGCTCGAGGCGCACAGGGCAGCGGCCAGGAGCATGATGACCGTGAGACTGGCGAGGGCCTTCGCCACGAAGATCCTGCTCGGAGACCTGACCGCGACCAGGAGGTGCCGCCAGGTGCCGAGCCGGTCCTCGGCAGCGAAGACGTCGCCGGCGACCAGGGAGGTCAGCAGCGGCAACCCCGAGCTGCATGCGAAGGCGAGCACGACCAGGGAGCCCGCCCAACCGGTCGTGTGCATCCAGCGGCCGAACACCGTGTCCGCGGGTAGAGACGTCTGAGCACTCACGACCGCGACGAAGCCGCCGGGTGCGATCAGGCACGCCAGGAGGACGGCCCGCGTGCGCCGCTGGGTGAGCACCTTGGTCAGCTCGAACCGGTAGGCGGGCAGCAGCGGCGCGGGCCGAGGCTCCTCACCGGCAGGAGCGAGGGTGATGGTCATGCAGCACTCTCCGCGTCGGAGTCGCCACCGGTGAGGGCGAGGAACGCTGCCTCCAGGGGCGTTGTGACCGGAGCCAGCTCGCGCACCGCGACGCCGGCACCGACAAGTCCCACCACCAGGGTGTCAAGTGAGTGAACCGCACCGCTGACGAGGAGAGCGTCGGGCCGGGGCCGGCCGCCCGCGGATCCGTGGACACGGAGACCCGGGGTACCGGTGGCGATCACCCTCGCACGCGCAGGGTCGGAGGTCAGCACCCGGTAGTCGAGCTCGCCGCTCTCGCCAGCGAGCTTTTCCATGGGGCCGGAGAAGACGACGCGTCCGGTGGCGAGGATCGTCACCTCGGCGGACAGGGAGGCCAGGTCGTCCATCCGGTGGCTGGAGAGGACGATCGCCACGCCGTCGTCGGCGAGCTCCCGGAGGACCCCGTGGACGTGGCGCTTGCCGGCAGGGTCGAGGCCGTTGGAGGGTTCGTCGAGGATCAGGAGACGCGGGCGGGTGAGCAGCGCCGACGCCAGACCGACTCGCTGCCGCATCCCGAGGGAGAAGCCACGAACGCGGACATCGGCGACCTCGCTCAAACCGGTCTGCTCCAGAGCATCTGCGACCGCCGCGCCACGCCCTACCCGGGTGCCGCGAAGCGCTGCGAGTGCGGTCAGGTTCTGTCGCGCGGTGAGCGACGGATAGAGGCCAGGGCTGTCGACGAACCCAGCAACGCCGTCGGCGACCGTGAGAGACCGCGCCACCGGACGCCCGAGGATCTCGAGCGTGCCCCTGTCCGCCGTCGCCACTCCGAGGAGGAGACCGAGGAGCGTCGTCTTGCCCGCGCCGTTGGGACCGACGAGTCCGTGCACCCGGCCCGGTTCGACATCAAGGTCGACACCGTCGAGGGCGACGATGTCGCCGTAGTACTTGGTGATCCCGCGCGCCCGAGCGGCCGGGGTCCGCTGCATGAGGATTCCTTCCGCGCGACCGACATGAGGCTAGGAGGGTTTCCCCTGCCTTCGTGGGTCAGCAAGACGAACACTCGGCGAATGGCTCGCGAGCAGCGAGGGCGCGACGGCCAGCTGGGTCGTGGTTCAGGGGGCGACTCTGCGCCGCCGGCTCATGCGCCGGTCCTCCCGTCGACCCTCTCGCGATGCAGGTCGATGTGCTGCTCCGGGCTGCTCCGAGGTCCGGCCGCGGTACTCCATGTCCACCGTCGCCCGGCCTCGTCCGACGAGTGGCACATGGACATCCAGCCTCTGCACCGGCCGAAGGGGTTTCACGGCGATGGGCTCGGGCAGGGCGGCGTCGGGTGAGGGCTGTCACCGCTGAGGGCCAGTGGATGCAGATCCGGACACCCGAAACGCGTGCTTGTCACTCCAACTCGGGACCAATGGCCCTACCCGGATGCCTGGATAGCGAGTCGACTCAAGAGGCTACTGATGTTGGTCGTGCTGATCGGGACCACCCTCACTGTCGTGCGGGCATTCGCTGGCCGCTCCGGGAAAGCGGCTGACTGTGGCGACCGTAGTGGCCGTCGATCTTCCAGGAGGTTCAGGGTGTCAGTCCTACCGGTGGGGCCGATCGGTGACCCCGCCACCTATCTGCATTGGGGTTGGGCTCAGATCTCGGTTCCCAACCTGGTCGTCATGCTGCTCACCATCGCAGTCTTCGTCCTAGCCCTGCTCCTGCCGTTCCCGCATGACGGGGATGACGACTGATGGAGCCCAGCGCCCCCGATACGACATCTGAGGCCACCTCGCGCATGTGGACGGCCCGGCTGCGCAACAAGACCTTCGACACTTTTCCGCCGGAGAAGCTGCTCCCCGACAGACAGCCCGTCTACGTGGCCTCGTGGATCTACGTGTTCGGGGTGGCCTCCATGGCGGCCTTCATCATCCTGGTCGCCACCGGCCTGGTCCTCACTCTCGAGGGGCCGGCGTGGTATCACACCTCAGGCGTCGGCCACTTCGTCAACAGCCTCCACTTCTGGACCGTCCAGTTGTTCATGCTGGTGCTGACCGTCCATCTGTTTGGCAAGTTCTGGATGGCAGCCTGGAGGGGCAAGCGGCTGCTGACCTGGATCACCGGAGCCCTGGCCTTCTTCGCATCGATCGGCACCGCCTTCACCGGCTTCCTGGTGGAGACGAACTTCGAATCCCAGTGGATCGCCTTCG
>JBDTXF010000286.1:0-4783 GCA_040006355.1 Nocardioidaceae bacterium
ACCCTGGCGGTCTGCGCGACGTAGGTGTCGCACTCCTCGGCGTCGAGCGGCTGGGCGCCGTAGCGCTGGTGGGCGGTGAGGAAGCTGTCGATCTCGGCGATGTGAACCCACCGCAGCAGGTGCGGGTCCGAGGCGGCATACGCCCGTCCGTCGGGGGCGGTGCCGACGACGGTCTCGTGCACGGAGCGGATCGCAGCCACCATCTTCTCTGCGTCCGCCGCGGTGCCGAAGGTGGTGACCGCCAGGAAGTACGACGTGCGCTGCAGCCGACCCCAAGGGTCGCCCTCGAAGCCCGAGTGGTCCATCACGCCCGCCATCGCCAGCGGGTGCAGGGACTGCATCAGCAGTGCCCGGATGCCGCCGACGAACATCGAGGCGTCACCGTGGACCTGCTGGATCGGCGAGCCCGGCTCGAACCAGCGCGGGCCCTCGGATCCGTGGATGCGGTCCCGCCGGCGCGGACCCTCGGGACCGGCGACCCGGGCGAACAGCCGCTCACCCAGGGTGCGGCGGACGTCGACGAGGGCGTTCGTCACGCTGAGGGTGCTCACGGCTCGAGTATGCCCAGGCTGTCCTAGAGTGCCCTTATGTGGGAGAGCTGGTCGGGACTCACCAGGAGCCACCCGGCGCAGGTGATGACCCCCGTGGACGCAGGCGACGTCGTCGACGCCGTGGTGGCGGCCGGTGCCCACGGGCTGCGCGTCAAGATGGTCGGCTCGGGACACTCCTTCACCGACATCGCGTCCGTCGACGGGCTGCTGCTGCTGCCCGGCCGGCTGGTCGGGATCACCGCTGTGGACCGCGACGCCATGACCGTCACGGTGCTGGCCGGCACCCCGCTCCACGTCCTCAACGAGCAGCTCCACGTCCTGGGGCTGGCCCTGCACAACCTGGGCGACATCGACCAGCAGACGGTGGCCGGTGCGATCGCGACCGGCACGCACGGCACGGGTGGACGGTGGGCGTCGCTGTCCGCGCAGGTCACGGCCCTCGATGTCGTCACCGGCGACGGCACCCGGGTGGAGGCCCGACCCGGCGGCACGCCGCTGGAGGCCGATCTGTTCGCGGCCGCCCGCGTCGGCCTCGGCGCCCTGGGCATCCTCACCGCGGTCACCCTGCTCGTCGAGCCGGCCTTCACGCTGTCCGCGGTGGAGTCGCCGATGAGCTGGTCCGAGGTGGTCGACGGGTTCGAGGAGCTGGCCTCCGGACACGACCACTTCGAGGCCTACTGGTTCCCGCACACCGACCGGATGCTCACCAAGCGCAACGACCGCACCTCCGACGAGCCGCGGCCGCTGTCGCGGGTCCGCTCGCTCCTCGACGACGAGCTGCTGTCCAACACGGTGTTCGGTGCGCTCAACCGGCTGGGCAACCGGGCGCCCTCTGCCATCCCGGTGCTCAACCGGGTCTCCTCGCGCGCCCTGTCCGCGCGCACCTACAGCGACGCGTCCTACCGGGTCTTCACCTCCTCGAGGCGCGTGGTGTTCCGCGAGATGGAGTACGCCGTGCCGCGCGAGGTCGGCATGCAGGCCCTGAGCGAGGTGCGCGCACTGATCGACCGTGCTGGCTGGCGGATCGGCTTCCCCGTCGAGATCCGGCACGCCCCGGCCGATGACGTCTGGCTGTCCACCGCGCACGACCGCGACAGCGTCTACCTCGCCTTCCACGTCAACGCCCAGACCGACCACACGGCCTACTTCGCGGGAGTCGAGCAGGTGCTTCGGACCTACGACGGTCGACCGCACTGGGGGAAGCTGCACACCCGCTCCGCAGCCGACCTGGCCACGACGTACCCCCGCTTCGAGGATTTCGTGGCGCTCCGCGACCGCGTGGACCCGTCCCGGCGGTTCACCAACGACTACCTCGAGAGGGTGCTCACCCGATGAGACGACCGACCCCTGTTCAGCCCGGACCCGGCCAGGAGTCGGTCTGGGACTATCCCCGCCCTCCGCGCCTCGAGCGCACCGGCCGCCAGATCGAGGTGGTGCTGGGCGGTCAGGTGATCGCGAGCAGCCACGCGGCCCTGCGGGTGCTCGAGACGAGCCACCCGCCCACCTACTACCTGCCGATGTCGTGCTTCGTCGAGGGCGCGCTGCGACCGGCCCCGGGCGGCTCCTACTGCGAGTGGAAGGGCCAGGCGTCCTACCTCGACCTCGTCGGCGGCGAGGCGGTCGCGCGCCAGGCTGCGTGGTTCTACCCCGAGCCCACCGCGGCGTACGCCGAGATCCTCGACCACGTGGCGCTCTACCCGGGGATGACGGACCGGTGCACCGTCGACGGCGAGGTCGTGCAGCCACAGCCGGGTGGGTTCTACGGCGGCTGGGTGACGTCCTGGGTCGTCGGTCCCTTCAAGGGCGACCCGGGGACGATGTCCTGGTAGTCAGGTGCTCGCCGAACGGGGAGCATGGGGTGCGTTCCAGCCACGGCGCATCGCCAGCACCCTCCAGCCGAAGCACACCAGCGCGGCCGGCCCGGCGACGACGACGGTCTTCAGGCCGGCCTCGTGGCCGAGCACCGCGACGAGCGCGCCGACCAGTGCCGGGGTCGCGTAGAGCTCACCGCGGAACACCAGCGGCACCCGTCCGGTCAGCACGTCGCGGAGCATGCCCCCGCCGATGCCGGTGAGCATGCCCAGCAGGGCGGCCAGCACCGCGACCAGCCCGAACGCCAGGGCCTTGAGAGCGCCGGTGACACAGAACAGCGAGAGGCCGGCCGCGTCGAGGACGTTGATCACCCGCTCCTTGCGCCCCAGCGACGGGTGGAAGAAGAAGGTCACCAGCCCCGCGAGCGCGGGCACCACCAGGTAGCGCCAGTCCGCGAGGGCGGCCGGCGGCGTCGCCCCGATCAGCACGTCACGCAGGAAGCCGCCGCCGAGACCGGCGGTGCCGGCGACGACCAGCACCGCGAACACGTCGAGCTCCTTGCGGACCGCGACCAGCGCGCCGGTGATGGCGAAGACGAAGATGCCCACCAGGTCCAGGACCACCAGCACCACGGCGGGGTGGGCGACCGTCGAGTCCATGCCGGCCACCCTAGGCCCGTGCCCACCGCGCCCCCGGCGCCGGTTGACGCGCCGACCCGCGGGACGACTACCGTCCACGGTGCACCGGAGGACGTACGCTCGGCGCAGTGCCGCGCGAGCCACCCTCGGCCCACGCAGGACCGGACGAAGGAGTGGGCGAACCCCATGAAGGAGCAGGACCTCACGCTCGTGGGGCTGACCGAGGACAACCAGAGGCTGGTTCTGGTCAGCGACGCGGGCGAGGAGTTCACCCTTCCGGCCGACGCCCGCCTCAGAGCCGCCCTCCGCGGCGAGCACGCCCGACTCGGCCAGCTGGAGATCACCATGGACAGCTCCCTCCGCCCGCGCGACATCCAGGCCCGGATCCGCTCGGGCGAGACGCCCGAGCAGGTCGCCGCGGCCGCCCAGACCACCCTCGACCGGGTGATGGCCTACGCCACGCCCGTGCTGGCCGAGCGTGCTCACATCGCCGACCGCGCGCAGAAGGCGTCGGTCCGCCGCAAGAGCGGCGAGGGCCGGGCCGGAGTGCTCGCCGACGCGGTCGCAGAGCGGCTGCGCTCGCGCAACGTCGACCCCGCCGCCGTGGAGTGGGACGCGTGGCGCCGCGAGGACGGCCGGTGGGTCCTGGTCGCGGACTACCGGTCCGGTGAGAGCGCCCGGCACGCGGAGTTCCTCTTCGACCTGCCGGGGAGCTATGTGGTCGCCGAGGACGACGAGGCGCGCTGGCTGGTCGGCGAGACGACGTCGGTGAAGGGGCCGCAGCCGCGCACCACGCCGGGACCGCGACGGCTCTCGGCCGTCGGGCACGACACCGAGCTCCCGCTGGGCGAGGACGCCATCGAGCTGGTCAGCGACCCGGTGCCCACCGCGGACGCCGACTGGATCGCCACCCAGGCCAGCGACCGGCCGGCCGCGTCCGACCTCGGGCCGGACCCCCTCGAGCACCCGGTCGAGCTCGGCAGCGAGTCGGACGGCGACGATGGGTCCGAGGAGCCCGTCGTCGATCCGACGAGCGGCCCAGCGCTGGACGAGGCCGCCCCCTCGCCGAGGAAGAGCCGTCGGCCGTCGGTGCCGAGCTGGGACGAGATCATGTTCGGCGGCGGCAAGCGCGAGTGAGCGTGCCGTCCCTGGACGGGTGAGCTCGGCGTTCCGTAGCCTGGCCGCACGCGCGAGCCGGGCCGGCTGGTGCGTCCCCACAGCGGACGGCGGCTCAGATGGCGTACTTCGTCACCGGCGCGACCGGCTTCATCGGTCGGCACCTGGTGCAGGAACTTCTCGACAACCGCGAGGACGAGGTCGTCATCCTGGTCCGCAAGGGCTCCCAGGTGCGCATCGACCGACTGCTGCGCTGGTGGGGCGACCCGGCCCGGGTCAGCACGGTCGTCGGTGACCTGACCAAGCCGCGCCTGGGGATGACCAAGCGCTGGGTGGACGCGCACCGCGGGACCGTCGACCACTTCTTCCACCTCGCCGCGATCTACGACATGACCGCCTCCGACGAGAGCAACGAGCAGCTCAACGTCGGCGGCACGCGGGCGGCGATGGATCTCGCGGGCGCCCTCGACGCGGGCGTCTTCCACCACGTCTCCTCGGTCGCGGCGGCCGGTGACTACCACGGCACCTTCGACGAGACGATGTTCGACGTCGGCCAGGGTCTGCCCTCGTCGTACCACCGGACGAAGTTCGAGAGCGAGCGGATCGTCCGCGAGGACTGCCCGGTCCCGTGGCGGGTCTACCGACCCGCGGTGGTGGTCGGGCACT
>JBDTXF010000287.1:0-4782 GCA_040006355.1 Nocardioidaceae bacterium
ACTCGTGGGTCTCGGGAAGGTTCTCGCCGTTGGTGCCGGGACGCTCGTAGAGGTAGGGCACCGCGTCGAGCCGGAAGCCGTCGATGCCCATGTCGAGCCAGAACGACAGCGCTTCGTACATCGCCTCGTGGACCTGGGGGTTGTCGAAGTTCAGGTCCGGCTGGTGGCTGTAGAAGCGGTGCCAGAAGTACTGCTGGCGCACCGGGTCCCAGGTCCAGTTGGACGGCTCGGTGTCGACGAAGATCACCCGGGCGTCCTCGTAGAGCTCGTCGGTGTCGGACCAGACGTAGAAGTCGCCGAACGGACCCTCGGGGTCCTCACGGCTGGCCTGGAACCACGGGTGCTGGTCCGAGGTGTGGTTCATCACGAAGTCGATGATCACCCGGATGCCCCGTTCGTGGGCAGCGTCGAGGAAGCCGTGGAAGTCCTCGACGGTGCCGACCTCGGGCAGGATGTTGGTGTAGTCGGCGACGTCGTAGCCACCGTCGCGCAGGGGCGAGGTCATGAACGGCGGGACCCACAGGCAGTCCACCCCGAGCCAGTCGAGGTAGTCCAGCTTCTCGGTCAGCCCGTTGAAGTCCCCGACCCCGTCTCCATTGCTGTCGTTGAAGGAACGCACCAGGACCTCGTAGAAGACTGCGGTCTTGAACCAGTCTGGGGTCGGAGCGTCGGACTGCTGCTGGGTCACTGAAGGGGCCTCCGGACGGTGAGGACATGGGCGGGCTCGACGTAGGGGTCGAGGCGGACGTAGTTGCGCTCGGACCAGGTCCAGGTGTCCCCGGTGAGCTCGTCGTGCACGACGAACTGGTCCTGCCAGTCCATCCCGAGCGCGGGCATGTCGAGGTGGACCATGGTCTCGCGGGTGCCGTGCGGGTCGACGTTGACGACCACGATGACGGTGTCGTCGCCCTCCTGCTTGGAGAACACCATCACGCTCTCGTCGTCGGTGGGGTGCACGACGAGGTTGCGCAGCCGCTGCAGCGCCGGGTGCGCCCGGCGGATCTCGTTGAGCTGGGTGATGTACGGCGCGAGCGTCCGTCCCGAGGCGGTGGCCGCGTCCCAGTCCCGGACCCGGATCTGGAACTTCTCGGTGTCGAGGTACTCCTCGCTCCCGGGCCGCACGGCGACGTGCTCGAAGAGCTCGAACCCGGCGTAGACGCCCCAGGTCGGCGAGCCGGTCGCCGCGAGGACGGCGCGGATCTTGAACGCTGCGGGACCGCCGTACTGCAGGAACGCGTGGAGGATGTCAGGGGTGTTCACGAAGAAGTTCGGGCGCATCACCGGCGAGGACTCGTGAGCGACCTCGGTGAAGTACTCCTCGAGCTCCCACTTGGCGGTGCGCCAGGTGAAGTAGGTGTAGGACTGGTGGAAGCCGACCGTGCCCAGGGCGTGCATCATCGCGGGCTTCGTGAACGCCTCCGCCAGGAAGATCACGTCGGGGTCGGTCCTGCGCACCTCCCCGAGCAGCCACTCCCAGAACGCGACGGGCTTGGTGTGCGGGTTGTCGACGCGGAACACCCGCACGCCGTGCGACATCCACAGCCGCACGATCCGCAGCACCTCGGCGTAGATGCCCTCGGGGTCGTTGTCGAAGTTGACCGGGTAGATGTCCTGGTACTTCTTGGGCGGGTTCTCCGCGTAGGCGATCGTCCCGTCGGCCCGGGTGGTGAACCACTCGGGGTGGGACGCGACCCAGGGGTGGTCCGGGGCGGCCTGCAGGGCCAGGTCGAGGGCCACCTCGAGGCCGAGCGCGTGGGCGCGGGCGACGAAGGCGTCGAAGTCGTCCATCGTGCCGAGGTCGGGGTGGATCGTGTCGTGACCGCCCTCGTCGGACCCGATCGCCCAGGGGGAGCCGGTGTCCTCCGGTCCCGGGTCCAGGGTGTTGTTGGGGCCCTTGCGGTTGACGCGCCCGATCGGGTGGATGGGCGGCAGGTAGATGATGTCGAAGCCCATCGCGGCCACCGCGTCGAGCCGCTCGGCGGCCGTGACGAGCGTGCCGGAGACGACCGCCCCGGTCGCGGGGTCGACGTGGGCCCCCTCGGAGCGCGGGAAGAACTCATACCAGGAGCCGAACAGCGCGCGCTCCCGGTCGGCGAACATCGGGTAGGGGCCGTCGCTGGTGACCATGTCGCGGACCGGGTGCTCGGCCAGCACCGCGTCCACGTCGGGGGAGACCGCGGCGCTGTAGCGGACGTTCTCCGGGCGCGTGACGTCCCGGACGGCGGTGACCGCGTCGGCGATGACCTTGCGCTGCGCGGACCGCCTGGGCAGGTCGCCCGCCACCCGCTCGAGGATCAGGGCGCCCTCGGCGAGCATCAGCTCGACGTCGATGCCGGCGGGGATCTTGATCTCGGAGTCGTGGCGCCACGTCGCCACCGGGTCGCTCCAGCCCTCGATCTCGAAGGTCCAGGCACCGGGTGCGTCGGGGGCGACCCGGGCGTGCCACAGGTCCGGCTCCTCGGGGTCCTTGGCCATCCGGACCGGCGGGCGGCGCACCCCGTCGGGACCGGTGAGGACGACGTCCGCGTTGAGCGCGTCGTGGCCCTCCCGGAACACCAGCGCGCTCACCGGGAAGGACTCTGCGACGGTTGCCTTGGCGGGGTAGCGACCACCCTCGACGACTGGGGTGACACCCATGATGGGGATTCGTCCGACCATGGGGTCAACGTACCGTGCCCGGACCGTCCCAAAACACGACGTGTGACACCGCGAGACCGGGGCACACAGGCAGGTGGGTTCCACCTCCCGCCCTGATGGAGAGGCCCGTCCGAGGCCCGGCTCCCAGCCGCGGTTGGATCGTTCAAGCCCTGCTGGGATACCGTTCTCGGGTGAGAGCCATCCGTCGATTCACCGTCCGTCCCGTCCTGCCCGAGCCGCTCGCCGCGCTCGGCGACCTCGCCGGCAACCTGCGCTGGTCCTGGCACCCCGAGACCCAGGACCTCTTCGAGTCCGTGGACCCCGCGGCCTGGCAGCTGGCCGGCAAGGACCCGGTCCGGATGCTCGGTGCGGTGCCGACGCGCGGCCTGGAGCGGCTGTCCACCGACGAGGAGTTCCTGGTGCGCCTCGCCACCGCTCGGGCGGACCTCGAGGACTACCTCACCGGGGACCGGTGGTTCCAGCGCCTCGCCGCCGGCGACGTGCCGACCCCCCGTGCGATCGGCTACTTCTCCCCGGAGTTCGGCATCACCGCGGTGCTCCCGCAGTACTCCGGCGGGCTCGGCATCCTCGCCGGCGACCACCTCAAGACCGCTAGCGACCTCGGCGTGCCGATCATCGGTGTCGGCCTGATGTACCGCCACGGCTACTTCCGCCAGTCCTTGTCGCGCGACGGCTGGCAGCAGGAGACCTACCCGGTCCTCGACCCCGACGGCCTGCCGCTGTCCCTGCTGCGGGAGGCGGACGGCACGGTCGCCAAGGTCGAGATCGGACTGCCCGGCGATGCGCAGAGCGAGGAGTCGCTGACCGCGCGCATCTGGGTCGCCCAGGTGGGACGCGTGCCGCTGCTGCTGCTGGACTCCGACGTGGAGGAGAACAGCGACGTGATCCGCACCGTCACCGACCGGCTCTACGGCGGCACCACCGAGCACCGGCTCCGCCAGGAGATGCTGCTCGGCGTCGGCGGCGTCCGGGCGATCCGCGCCTACACCCGGCTCACCGGTGCGTCCGAGCCCGAGGTCTTCCACACCAACGAGGGGCACGCCGGCTTCCTCGGCCTGGAGCGGATCAGGGAGCTCACCGAGCCGGCCGACGGGAGGGGCGGGCTGAGCTTCGGCGCCGCTCTCGAGGTGTCCCGCGCCGGCACCGTCTTCACCACCCACACACCCGTGCCCGCAGGCATCGACCGCTTCCCCCGCGACCTCGTCGAGCAGTACTTCGGCGGCGAGAACGCCTGCCCGGGGGTGCCGGTCGAGAAGATCCTGGCCCTCGGCTCCGAGGACTACGAGGGCGGCGACCCCGCGATGTTCAACATGGCGGTGATGGGCTTCCGGCTCTCCCAGCGCGCCAACGGGGTCTCCAAGCTGCACGGGGTGGTCAGCCGCGGCATGTTCGGCGGGCTGTGGCCGGCGTTCGACGCGGACGAGCGGCCGATCACCTCGATCACCAACGGCGTGCACGCCCCGACCTGGGTGGCCCGCGAGATCTTCGAGCTGGCCCGTTCGCACGGCGCCCGACCCGGCCCGGACCCGGACGCCGACAGCCCGCACCTGGTCTTCGACGTCGTCGACAAGGTCCCCGGCAAGGAGATCTGGGACACCAAGCGGGTGCTCCGCCAGCGGCTCGTCGACGACGCCCGCTCCCGGATGCGGAAGTCCTGGAAGCAGCGCGGCGCCGCTCCGGCCGAGCTGAAGTGGATCGACTCGGCGCTCGACGCCGACGTCCTCACGATCGGGTTCGCCCGCCGGGTGCCGTCGTACAAGCGGCTGACGCTGATGCTGCGCGACCCCGAGCGGCTCAAGCGCATCCTGCTGCACCCCGAGCGTCCGGTGCAGCTGGTGATCGCCGGCAAGTCCCACCCCGCAGACGAGGGCGGCAAGAAGCTGATCCAGGAGATGGTCCGCTTCGCCGACGACCCCGAGGTCCGGCACCGCATCGTGTTCCTGCCCAACTACGACATCGCGATGGCCCAGCCGCTCTACCCCGGCTGCGACGTGTGGCTGAACAACCCGCTCCGTCCCTACGAGGCGTGCGGCACCTCGGGGATGAAGGCGGCGCTCAACGGCGGCCTCAACCTCTCCATCCTCGACGGGTGGTGGGACGAGTGGTACGACGGCAACAACGGCT
>JBDTXF010000288.1:0-4743 GCA_040006355.1 Nocardioidaceae bacterium
AAGGACCTCTGCCGCGGCCCGCACCTGCCGACCACCAAGCGCATCCCGGCCTTCACGCTGATGCGGTCCGCGGCGGCGTACTGGCGGGGCGACGAGAAGAACAAGCAGCTCCAGCGCATCTACGGCACCGCCTGGGAGTCCAAGGAGGCGCTCGAGGAGCACCTGCACCGGATCGAGGAGGCCGAGCGGCGCGACCACCGCAAGCTCGGGCGGGACCTGGACCTCTACTCCTTCCCCGACGAGCTCGGCTCCGGGCTGCCGGTCTTCCACCCCAAGGGCGGGGTGATCAAGCGCGAGATGGAGGACTACGTCCGCCGTCGGCACATCGAGGAGGGCTTCGAGTACGTCGGCACCCCGCACATCTCCAAGGACGGGCTGTTCCACACCTCCGGCCACCTGCCCTACTACGCCGACGCGATGTTCCCGCCGATGGAGCTGGAGGGCGCGAGCTATCGGCTCAAGGCGATGAACTGCCCGATGCACAACCTGATCTTCCGCTCCCGCGGACGGTCCTACCGTGAGCTGCCGCTGCGGCTGTTCGAGTTCGGCTCGGTCTACCGCAACGAGAAGTCCGGCGTCGTTCACGGCCTGACCCGGGTGCGGGGGATGACCCAGGACGACTCGCACTCCTACGTCACCGCCGAGCAGGCTCCCGGCGAGATCAAGCACCTGCTGAGGTTCGTGCAGGGGCTGCTCGAGGACTTCGGCCTCGACGACTACTACCTGGAGCTGTCCACCCGCGACGACTCCAAGCCGGACAAGTTCGTCGGCTCGGACGAGGACTGGGCGGTCGCCACCCAGGTGCTGGCCGACGTCGCCGCGGAGTCCGGCCTCGAGCTGGTGCCGGACCCGGGCGGCGCGGCGTACTACGGTCCCAAGATCTCGGTGCAGGCCCGCGACGCCATCGGCCGCACCTGGCAGATGTCGACCATCCAGTACGACTTCAACCAGCCTCGTGGCTTCGAGCTCGAGTACCAGGCCTCCGACGGCTCTCGACAGCAGCCGGTGATGATCCACTCCGCGAAGTTCGGCTCCATCGAGCGGTTCATCGGAGTGCTCGTCGAGCACTACGCGGGTGCCTTCCCGCCCTGGCTCGCGCCGGTCCAGGTGCAGGCCATCCCGATCGCCGAGCGGCACAACGACTATCTCTACGAGGTGGCCGGCCGGCTGAAGCGGCTCGGGATCAGGGTCGAGGTCGATGAGTCCGACGACCGGATGCAGAAGAAGATCCGCAACGCGCAGCTGCAGAAGGTGCCGTTCATGATGATCGCCGGTGACCGGGACGTCGAGGAGGGTGCGGTGTCGTTCCGCTACCGAAGCGGTGACCAGGACAACGGGGTCTCTGTCGACGATGCGATCGCCCGGGTCGTCGACGCCGTCCAGAGCCGGGTGCAGGTGTGAACGACTCCTTCATCCAGGACGGGGTGGGAGAGCCGGACGGCATCGAGCGGCTCTGGACGCCCCACCGGATGGCCTACATCTCCGGTGAGAACAAGCCCGCGGACGCGACCTCGCAGGAGTGTCCGTTCTGCCGGATCCCGAAGCTCGAGGACGAGGCAGGGCTGATCGTCCATCGCGGTGAGGCGTCCTTCGTGGTGCTCAACCTCTATCCCTACAGCCCGGGCCACCTGATGGTCTGCCCCTACCGGCACGTGCCCGACTACACCGAGCTCGACGACGCGGAGACGACCGAGATCGCGGCCTTCACCAAGCAGGCGATGCGCACGGTGCGGGAGGTCAGCGGGGCCCACGGGTTCAACGTCGGCATGAACCAGGGCGCCGTCGCCGGAGCCGGCATCGCCGCGCACCTGCACCAGCACGTCGTGCCCCGCTGGGGCGGAGACCAGAACTTCATGCCGATCATCGGTCGCACCCGCACCCTCGCGCAGCTGCTCACCGACACCCGGAGCCTGTTGGCCGGGGCCTGGTCCTGACCGGGCGCGCGAGCCGTTAGCCTGGCTCTCGCCATGATGGAACGCTTCCGCGCCTTCTGGGGCAAGGTCTTCACACCTGTCGCCCGGCTCTTCCTGCGCCTGGGCATCAGTCCCGACGCCGTGACGGTCGTCGGGACGCTCGGGCTGTGCGCCGGGGCGCTGGTGTTCTTCCCGCGAGGTGACTTCCTGGTCGGGGTGCTGGTCTGCATCGCCTTCGTCTTCTCCGACCTCGTCGACGGGCTGATGGCCCGGCTGAGTGGTCAGTCCTCGAGCTGGGGCGCCTTCTTGGACTCCACGCTGGACCGGTTCGGGGATGCGGCGATCTTCGCCGGCCTGGCGATGTACTACGTCGGGCCGGGCGACTCGGAGCCACTCGCCGCGCTGTCGATCTACTGCCTGGTGCTCGGGTCGATCACGTCCTATGCCCGGGCCCGTGCCGAGTCGCTCGGCATGCAGGCCAAGGTCGGCATCGCCGAGCGGTCGGACCGGCTGGTCGCGATCCTGGCGATGACCGGCCTCGCCGGCCTGTTCGACCTGCCCGTGCTGATCGCGATCACGCTGGCCGCCCTTGCCGTGGCCAGCACGATCACGGTGCTGCAGCGCATCATGCTGGTGCGAAGCCAGGCCAAAGCGACCTCGTGACGGGGCGCCTGCTCGCCGGCGGGGCGGACGCAGTCCGTGCGGCGGGAGGCCGGGCCACCGCCCTCGGCTACCTGTGCGGCTGGCGGCTGGTGCGGCTGCTTCCCGAGCACGGCGCCCAGGCGCTGTTCAGGCGGATCGCCGACGAGATCTACCGGCGCCGGGGTGCGGGCGTGCTGCGATTGCGCGCCAACCTCCAGCGCGTGCGGCCCGACATCGTCGGCGACGACCTCGAGACGCTGACCCGGGAGGCGGTGCGGTCCTACCTGCGCTACTGGTGTGAGTCCTTCCGGCTCCCCGCGTGGCCGATCGAGGACGTCGTACGCCGGACCCGGGTGGTGCGCGAGCACCTGGTCCGCGATGCCCTGGCCACCGGCCGCGGCGCCGTCGTGCCGCTGCCGCACATGGCCAACTGGGACTGGGCCGGCGCCTGGGCGTGCGCCGAGGTGCAGCCGCTGTGGACGGTGGCGGAGCGGCTCGAGCCCGAGCGCCTGTACGACGAGTTCGTGGCCTACCGCCGCACGCTTGGCATGGAGATCCTGCCGCTGACCGGCGGCGATGCGGCCCTGCCTAAGCTCGAGGAGTGGGTGCGGGACGGCGGGCTGGTCTGCCTGCTGGCCGACCGGGACCTGTCGCGGACCAGCGTCGAGGTCGAGATGTGCGGGCTGCGGGCGCGCATGCCGAGCGGCCCCGCCGTGCTGGCGTTGCGCACCGGGGCGTCCCTGGTGCCGGTCACGCTGCACTATGCGGGCGACACGATGGCGCTCACCTTCCACGGCCCGGTGCCCCACGACCACGACGAGGGCGGCGCGGCGCGGATGATGCAGGGCGTCGCAGACGTGTTCTCCGTCGCGCTGCGCGAGCACCCCCAGGACTGGCACATGATGCAGCGGGTCTTCGCCGACGACCTGGGGCCGGTCCGGTGAGGATCGGCATCGTCTGCCCCTACTCCCTCGACATCCCAGGAGGGGTGCAGAACCACGTCAAGGATCTCGCCGAGGCGCTGATCGCCCTCGGCCACGAGGTGTCTGTGCTGGCACCGAGCGAGAGCGGCGTCGTCCCGGACTACGTCGTAGCAGCCGGCCGCACGGTTGCGATCCACTACAACGGTGCCGTGGCGCGGATGTCCTTCGGGCCGGTGGTCGCGGCGCGCGCGCGGCGGTGGCTCAGGGACGGCGACTTCGACGTGCTGCACCTGCACGAGCCCGCGACCCCGAGCCTGTCCCTGCTGGCGCTGTGGGCCGCGGAGTGCCCGGTCGTGGCGACCTACCACTCCGCCAACGACCGGTCCCGCGCCCTGTCCGCATCGGCGGCGATCCTGCGGCCCTCGCTCGAGAAGATCTCGGCACGCATCGCGGTCTCGGAGTACTCCCGCGACACCCAGGTCAGCCACATCGGCGGTGAGCCGGTGGTGATCCCCAACGGCCTGTACGTCGACCGGATCGCCGCCACGCCGCCTCGGGAGGACTGGCGCGGGGAGCAGGGCACGCTCGCCTTCGTGGGACGGCTCGGGGAGCCCCGCAAGGGCTTCCCGCTGCTCGCGGAGGCCTTCAGTGCCATCGCCTCCGGGCGCCCCGGACTGCGGCTGCTGGTGGTCGGTGGCGGGGACGTCGAGGAGGCCCGCGCTCTGGTGGAGCCTGCGGTCGCCGACCAGGTGAGGTTCCTGGGCCGGGCCTGTGACGAGGACAAGGCCGCGGCGTTGCGGACCGCGGACGTCTACGTCGCCCCGAACACCGGCGGCGAGAGCTTCGGCATCGTGCTCGCCGAGGGGATGGCGGCGGGTGCGACGGTGCTGGCCAGCGACATCCCGGCGTTCAGGACGGTGCTGGACGGCGGCGTCAACGGGGTGCTGTTCCGCAACCAGGACGTGGGCGACCTGACGGCACAGCTGCGCGCCGTACTGGATGACCCGGCGCGACGCGCGGCGCTCGACGACGCCGCACGGTCCGCCGTGCGGATCTATGACTGGTCGTCGGTCGCCGGCCGCATCCTCCGGGTCTACGAGACGGTCGTGGGAGGTGGCTCGTGACGGATGTCTGGTTCCCGTTGCTCCTGGTCGTCGCCATCCTGGTCGCGCTGTGGCTGTCCTGGACGGCCAACCGGCTCGACCGCATGCACCACCGCATCGACGTCGCCCAGGGCACGCTGGACGCCCAGCTGCTGCGCCGGT
>JBDTXF010000289.1:0-4731 GCA_040006355.1 Nocardioidaceae bacterium
ATCGACGCGATCTTCGCGGCCCGGGAGCAGATGATGGAGTTCAACACCACGCCGCTGCTGGCTCTCGAGGCGATGATGGTCGCCCTGCAGATCGCCTGACGGCTCGGCGTCCCCGCCTACAGTGGTCGGGTGACCCTCCACCGCACCCGGAGCATCGCGCCTGTCGCCGTACTCTGCGCGCTCGTGGCGACGCTGGTGGCAGGCTGCAGCTTCGGCTCCGGCACCTCGTCCCCGTCCTCGGCGTCGTCGTCGACCCAGGCGTCGGTCCGGTCGGCGGCCCCGGTGACGGGAGGCCTGGCGGGCTACTACCGGCAGAAGCTGCAGTGGACGAGGTGTCGGGACGCTGACTCATGCGCGCAGCTGCGGGTGCCGCTCGACTACGCGAAGCCGACCGGTCGCTCGATCACCCTGTCCGTGCTCAAGGTGCCGGCCACCGACCCCGGCGAGCGGATCGGCTCGATGGTGGTGAACCCCGGCGGCCCCGGGGAGTCCGGAGTCGACTTCGCGGCGGCGGCCACGGGCGTCTATGGCGCCGCCTTGCGCAAGGTCTACGACGTGGTCGGCTTCGACCCGCGAGGTGTCGGCGCCAGCACCCCGGTCGAGTGCGTCTCCGACAAGCAGCTCGACACGGTCATCGAGAGCAACCCCGACCCGCGGACGAAGGCCCAGCTCGCCTACTCGGACGGTCTGCTGCGCAGGCTGGCCGCCGGCTGTCTGAGGAACGACAGCGGACTGGTCCGGCACGTCTCGACGGTCGAGGTCGCCCGGGACGTCGACATCCTGCGCGCGGCAATGGGGGACCGGAAGCTGACCTACTTCGGGGCCTCCTACGGCACGGCCATCGGCGCGGCGTACGCGGATCTCTTCCCCACCCGTGTCGCACGAATGGTCCTCGACGGTGCGTTGGACCCGACGTCGAGCACGCTCGACGTCAATCTCGTGCAGGCGCACGGCTTCGAGGTGGCCCTGCGGTCGTACGTCGGGGCCTGCGTCGCTCGGGGGAGCTGCTTCCTCGGCCCGACCGTGGACGCGGGGGTTCGCCGCATCGGCAGGTTCCTGCAGGGTCTGGACGACAAGCCGATGACGACGTCGTCCGGACGCACCCTCAGCGCCGGTGACGCGGTCTACGGCGTGTGGGCGCCGCTCTATGACAAGGCGTCCTGGCCGTTCCTCGACACGGCCCTCCAGCGGGCGTTCGACGGGGACGCGTCGCTGCTCCTGACGTTGGCTGACGCCTACCTCCACCGCACCCCGGACGGCCACTTCCGGGACAACGCCTTCCAGGTGTTCAACGCCGTCACCTGTCTCGACCACGACGACGGGATCCCGAGCTCCCAGGTGAGCCGATACCTGCCGCGGTTCGAGAAGGACTCCCCGACCTTCGGCGCGATCTTCGCCTACAGCCTGGCTGTCTGCGACATCTGGCCGGTGCACAGCGGCGTCACCCCGAAACCCGTGCACGCCGCCGGGAGCCCGCCGATCGTGGTCGTCGGCACCACCCGCGACCCGGCGACGCCGCTGGTCTGGGCACAGTCGCTGGCCAGACAGCTCGCCCGAGGCGTGCTGATAACCCGGGTCGGCGACGGGCACACCGGCTACCACCGCGGCAGCACCTGCGTCGACGACGCCGTCGAGGGCTACCTGGTCACCGGCGCCATCCCGAAGGACGGCCTGGTCTGTCGCTGATCCGGCGCGTCTGCCGGTCTCACACCCGCCGACCCGGCGCGTCTGCAGGGTTGAGGCATGCAGATGCGCCGGGTCGGAAGTCAGGCGGCGCCGACGGCGGCGCAGTAGCCCGCGACCAGGGCGTCGGCCACCACCGCGACGTAGCCGTCGTCGGGAAGGTACGTCGCATCGTGCAGCCCGCCGTGCTCGGCGCCGGTGCCGAGGAACATCATCAGCCCCCGGGCGTGCGCGCAGTAGTGGGAGAAGTCGTCGGACCCGAACGACCGGAAGTCGGTGCTGACCCGGTGGCCCATCGAGGCGAGCACCGGTGCCGTACGACGAGCCAGCTCGGCGTCGTTGGCCAGCGGTGGCTCGCCGAGGTCGATCCGCACCTCGGCCGTGCACCCGTGCGCGGCAGCGACGTGGTGTGCGATGTCGCGGATCGCCTGGTGGGCACGCTGGCGGTCCTCGGGGCGCATCGTGCGCACGGTGCCCGACCCGACGGCCGAGGCGGGCACCACGTTGTTGGCCGTGCCCGCATGGAGCTGGTTGACCATGCAGGCCACTCCGACCGTGGGGTCGATGCGCCGGGCGCCGACCTGCTGCAGGGCGACGACCACCGAGGAGAGGGCGAGGACCGAGTCGTCGACGGTGTGCGGATAGCCGCTGTGCCCGCCCCGGCCGTGCACCGTGATCGTGAGCTCGTCGGTGCCGGCGTTCACCGGGCCGGGCGTGACGGCGACCAACCCGGCCGGGAGCTGCGGCTGGACGTGGGCGGCGAGGACGGCGTCGACGCCCTCGAGGCCGCCCTCGGCGACCACGTCGAGCGCCCCCGAGTCGAAGCCCTCCTCGCGCGGCTGCAGCAGGGCGACGAGCGGCGCCGGCAGGTCGACGTGCGCCGCGGCGCGGGCGACGGCGACCAGCCCGGCCATGTGCACGTCGTGCCCGCAGGGATGCATCGCGCCCGACGGGGAGGCCCACGGCACGCCGGTCAGCTCAGCGATCGGCAGCCCGTCGAGCTCGGTGCGGAGCAGCACCGCACCTCGGCCGCTACGCCCGGCGGCGACGGGCAGGAGCCGTCCGGTGCCCGCGATGGTGCGACCCGCTCCGAGGCCGATCGCCTCGGTCACCCGTCGAGCGGTGTCCGCCTCGTCCCCGCCGATCCGGGGGTGCTGGTGCAGCTCGTGGCGCAGCTCGACGGCGGCGTCGAGCTCGCGCCGCACCGCCGAGCGCCAGGCCTCAGCGAGCGACATCGGCACCAGGCAGGGCATAGGCGCGGCGCGCGTTGTCCTGGGCCACCAGGCGGGCGATGCGCTCTGCGTCGGCCGTGGCGATCTCGCCGGCCTCGACCAGTGAGCCGAGGGCGACCGACAGCCCGCGGCGGAACAGCAGGGCCCCGAGGTGGTAGAGCTCGGCGAGGCCGAACGCGTCGGAGGAGAACAGGAACTTCCCGAACGGCACCATCTCCAGGGACTCCCGCACCAGCGCCCCGGACAGTGCCCCGGTGTTGTGGGTGGCCAGGCCGACGTCCATGAAGACATGGTCGAAGACCTGCGCGAGGTAGGCCGCGTTGCGATGGAACGGGTAGTTGTGCAGCAGCAGCACCGGCACGCCCCGCTCCTCGGTCGCCCGCAGGAACGCCGTCAGTCGCAGCGGGTCGCACTCGTCGAGGTCGACGTCGCTGTCGCCGTAGGCGACGTGGAGCTGCAGGGGCATACCGAGGTCGATCGCGGTCCAGGCGAGCCAGGCGTTCACCACCGGCTCCGCGATCCGATAGCCCCCCGCCGCGTCCGGGTGTACGTCGTGCAGCGCGGCCACCAGCTCGTCCTCGGACGGCTGCCGCGCCGGCAGCCGGAGCCCGACGCGGTAGGCCGCCACGCTCTTGGCTCCGACCGCCCCCGAGGCCCGAAGCCGCTGCTGGACCGTCCCGGCGAAGTCGGCGGCCGCGACGCCGTCGGCGAGCACCTGCTGGGCGACGGTCTCCAGCCGCACCACCTCGTGGCTGGACCCTCCGCACAGCTCGGCCAGCTCGGCCGGTCCGGTCAGCTGGTCCGGCACGAGCCCGGTGTCGACGAGGAAGGTGTCGATGCCGGCTGCGCCGACCAGCCTGCGGTTGACCTCGTCGGCGCCGAGCTCCCGGCGGCGGGCCAGGTAGTCGTCGGCGGGGACGTGCGGCTCGAGGTCGAGGACCGGAGCGCACCAGCGACGCACGGCCAGCCCCAGCATCGAGTCGAAGAACGAGGTGCCGAGCGGCGAGGGGTGCGTGCCCTCGTTCATCAACGCCTCGAAGGCCGGGCGGTCGAGGTCGGTAGGGAGCAGCCCGTGGCAGTGGTGGTCCAGGAGCGGCCCCAGCTCGATCTCGCTCATTGCGACCCCTCCAACGCCTGCATGAAGTCCGCGACCAGGGCCTCGGCGGCCTCGACGCCGCACGAGACGCGGACCATCCCGTCGTCGATCCGCGAGGCCAGGCGCTCCTCGCGGCTCAGTGAGAAGTGCGAGGAGTTGAAGGGAGTGCTGACCAGCGTCTCGACCCCGCCGAGACTGGTCGCCTCGCACGCCAGCTCGAGCCGGCGCATCATCCGCAGCGCCCGGTCGTCACCGCCCTCGACGGTGAAGGACACCATTGCCCCGGTGCGCAGCACCCGGCCGTCGCGACGGAGCACCCGCTCGGCGACCTCCGCCCGTGCGTAGCCGGGCAGCGAGGGGTGCCGCACCCCCACCACGTCCGGGCAGGCTGCCAGGGCCGCGGCGAGAGTGCGGGCGGTGCCGTTGGAACGGGAGAGCCGCAGGTCGAAGGTCTGCATGCCCCGCCACACGAGGTACGCCGCGTGCGGGTCCAGGCAGGTGCCGAGGGTGACGACGCGGCGCTGCACCTCGCGCACCAGGTCGTAGGCGCCGACGACGACGCCGGCGATCGCGTCTGAGTGACCGTTGAGGAACTTGGTGGCCGAGTGCACGACCAGGTCGGCGCCGAGCGCGAGCGGCCGGACGTTGTAGGGCGTCGCGAAGGTGTTGTCCACGACCAGAAGCGCCCCGGCATCGTGCGCGATCCCCGCCAGAGCAGGC
>JBDTXF010000290.1:0-4724 GCA_040006355.1 Nocardioidaceae bacterium
AGGCAGCGCTGCACCAGCTGGCCCAGGTCACGGGTGTCGATGTAGGCGAACAGGTTGCGACGCCGGAGCGCCGGGTCGTCGAGGAAGGCGGGGAACATCTCGGCGTACTCGTCGGGCTCGATGACGTTGTTGATCCGCAGGCCGTAGATGTCCGCGCCGGTGCGGGCCTGGAAGGAGCGCGCCGTCGCCTCACTGGCGACCTTCGACATCGCATAGGCGTCCTCGGGGACCGTCGGATGGTCCTCGTCGACCGGCACGTAGAGCGGGCGCCGCTCGCCCTGGCCGAAGCAGATCCCATACGTCGTCTCCGAGGAGGCGAACACGATCTTGCGCACCCCAAGCCGGGTCGCGGCCTCGAGCACGTGGTAGGTGCTCAGCACGTTCGTCGTGTAGGTCGCTGCGTCCGAGGCGAGCAGGATCCGAGGTATCGCGGCGAAGTGCACGACGGCGTCGTAGGTGGGCTGCTCGGGCAGGTCCAGCTCCTCGAACGTCGCCAGCCCGGCCAGGGCCGAGTAGGTCTCACCGGCATCGGTGAGATCGACCCGCAGGTCGGCGACTGCCGGGTGGTCCAGCGGCACGAGGTCGGCGTTGGTGACCTGGTGGCCCTGCTCGGCGAGGTACGGCGCGACGTGCCTGCCGGCCTTGCCGCTGCCACCGGTGAAGAAAATGCGCATGGGGCGCCGTACCCGCGATGGTCTCGTGTCATGCCGGTCTGGCCCCCCGCCTGAGCGTCCTGGAGGTGTCCCACGGCCGTGTCGAACCCGCTGGTGATCGACTGCGCGTCGCCCGAGGAGCTCGCCCGCTTCTGGGCCGAGGCGCTGCGCTACGTCATCGCACCGCCGCCGCCCGGCTTCGACTCGTGGGACGACTGGTACAGGTCGGTCGGTGTCCCAGACGACGAGCTCGGCATCGGCGCCGACAGGATCGAGGATCCCACCGGTGAGGGTCCCCGGATCTGGTTCCAGGTCGTCCCTGAGAGGAAGTCGGTCAAGAACCGCCTCCAGATCGACCTCGACGCGAGCGCTGGTGCGACGCGGCGGCACACGACGGCTGACCAGGGTCTGGACCACTACGCGGTGGCCCTGCTCGATCCCGAGCGGAACGAGTTCGACATCGTCTGGTGCCCGGTGCGCTGCACCCCCCTCGGTCCGCCGCCGATGCGGCCTGGGCCGGTGGAGGTCTCACGCGTCAGGGGTGGGAGCATGGCGCGTCCTTGTTCGTCACCGCCGCCCACGAGGAGCCCGAACAGATGTCCAGATCTCCTCGCGTGGACCGTCGGGTGGTCCGCGGCGTCGGCGCGGCGGGCCGGTTGCTTGCGGAAGCCCCGAGAGCGACCCTCGAGCTCGCGGCCATCCCCACTGCCGCTCCGTTGCTGGCTGCCCACCGCAGGGGCGACGGCCACCCGGTGCTGGTGGTGCCGGGTCTGCTGCACGGAGACCTGGACACGGTCGTCCTGCGCACCTATCTGCGATGGCTGAACTACTCGGTCTCCGGATGGAAGCTGGGGAGGAACCTCGGGTCCACGGAGACGGTGGTCAACGGGTTGCGGGCACGCCTGGCCTCGATGGCCGAGAGCTCGGGGGAGAAGGTCACGATCATCGGGTGGAGCCTGGGAGGCGTCTACGCCCACGAGCTGGCTCGCCGGGCACCGGGAAGCGTGCGCCAGGTCGTGACCCTGGGCAGTCCCCTCCGCACGTCGAGCCGACCCGCCCGCACGGCGTCGGCCGCGTTCGATCGGCTGGCTCGCCTGCACCTGGTCGCACCACTGCTCGCCCGGCCGTGGCAGGAAACCGGGTCACTGCGCGTGCCCGCGACCTCGGTGTACTCCCGCAGCGATGGGATCGTGCCCTGGCAGGCCTGTCGTCTCCCTCCGGGAAAGCGTCGCGAGAACATCGAGGTGGTCAGCAGCCACCTCGGACTCGGGCACAACCCGACGGTGCTGCATCTGCTGGCCGATCGGCTCGCCCAACCCGAGCACGCCTGGAAACCCTTCGCACCCGGTCGCCTGGTCGGCTACGCCTACCCTTGAGGCATCTCGGGTCGGCCTCCTCAACACCCGGCTCGGCGAGTCACCCGACTCCTAGGCGTGGGTCGTTGACAGCGGATGCCCGCGCTCTACGGTTCGGCGAGCAGCAGCCGTCGCCATGAGTCGGCCAGCCAACTCTCGTATCGGGCTGGGGGCCAGCCGCGGTCCTCGACGAGCAGCTGGTGGACGTCCGGGCTGTTGGTGACCCAGACGATGTCGGCCACCTCGTCGACGTCGAGCCCATGCCGCAGCTGCCCGGTGTCCAGCAGGTCGGCGGCGAGCAGCCGCATGTTGCGAGCGCGGCGCTCGCTGATCTCCGACCAGATCCGACCGGCCTCCTGGTCCGTGCGCGAGGCGTCCCTGAGCGCCAGGAACAACGGGGCCAGGCGTTCGTGGATGCGCCGCATGGCGCCTGCGTAGACGTCGAGCTTGCGTCCGGCGTCGGGCTCGGCCCGCATCTTCTGCACGTAGTCGCGCTCGAGGGGGTCGACCGGACGGTCCGTTCCGGAGATCGCGAGCTCGACGAGCTCTCGCAGGATCAGCGGCTTGCGTCCCACGAGGGCATACACCGTGTCGACGTGCACCCCCGCGCGGCGAGCCAGCTCCGCGATCGTCGTACCGCGATAGCCCTTCTCCACCACGAGGTCGCGAGCGTGGTCGAGGATGCGCCGCCGGGTCTCGGCGGACCGGTGTCGACGGTGCTCGCTCTCGTAGCGGCGCCTGCCGGGCTGGTCTCTTGACAGGGTCATCGGGACTGATGATAGTTGATCCGAAGGACATTCGGACCAATCTTAGGAGACATGATGACCTACGCCTTCATCCAGGACGTGCCGATCGATGCCGCGGCCTACGCGCGCATCACCGAGGCCCTCGGCCCGGAGGCTCCGGCCGGCATGGTCGTGCACATCGCGCTGGAGCGACCCGAGGGTGGCCTGCGCTACCTGGACGTCTGGGAGTCCCAGGAGGACTGCGACCGGTTCGGCGAGGAGCGTCTGCACCCGGCCGTGCACCCGGTGCTGCGGGGCGTGTTCGGTGACGACATGCCTGACGAGCCGGAGCGCACACCCATCACCGCCCTCCACGTGTGGCACCCCTGAGCGCGATCCTGCCCACTGTGCCGCCGGCACGGATCCAGCAGTCAGGACCGCGTGGGACGCACCGCGTCCGAGGACAATCCGCGCGGTCGGCGTGGGGCGTGGCTCACTCGCAGCCGACGCCGTCACCGTCGCGGTCCAGGTTGCTGGAGTAGCCGGGGTCACCGCGATGGACCGGTGCCGCACCGGCGGCGCGGGCCGCGTCGCAGTTGTCGTAGTAGACAGAGCCCGCGCCTCCGGTGCCGGACGTGCTCGACGGCCGCCTGGGCGCTGCGGCGACCGTCGGGTGGCGCAGCGGGCGCACCGGCGGCAGCGTCTCGCCCGGACAGCCGGAGAGCACGCGCGCGATGGCGGCACGCTCCGGTGGGGTCACCCAGAGGCCGTAGGCGCCCTTGATCGAGACCTGGCGTGCGACGTACCCGCAGCGGAACGCCTTGTTGTGCGGGAGCCAGGTGGCGGCGTCGCCGTCACCCTTCTGTCGGTTGCTGGACGCGTCGACCGCCAGCAGGCCGGCCGGGTCGTTCGCGAGGGCGAGCCGCTTGCTCGCGTCCCACCTGAACGCACCGGTCGCCCAGGCGTTGCCCAGCGCGACCACGTGGTCGATGTCGACGAGGTCGTCATAGCCGCGCTGGAAGGGGATCGGGTGTCCCAGGTAGGGATCCTCGAGTCGGCCCGACTCGACGACGCAGTCCGAACCCGACTGCATCCGGGCATCGCTGACGTCGCGGCCCAGGATGTCGTCGCGGGTGTCGCAGCCGTTGCCGTCCACGTCCGTCCAGGGCTCGCCGAACAGGTCTCGCGAGTAGCCCGACATCGCGGCTCGGCCCTTCACGGTCAGCGACGCGAGCGCCACCAGCGCCGGCGACGCCGCACGGGTGGTCCTGGTCGGGCGCGGTCGCGGTGCGCTGGGGAGGGGTGTGACGCTGTGCTGCTGGGACGGCCGCGGGCTCGGAGCATCCGTCGTCGGCGCGTCGCCGGAGGGGGTCGACGTCAGCGGGGGAGCCATCGCAGGCGCGCAGCCGATGAGCACGAGGAGCGCCGTCGAGCCGAGGATGATCCCCGACCCTCCCAGCACGTGCACTCGGGTCCGGACGGCCATGCCGGAGCCTCGTCTCGATGTGGGGACTCTGCCAGTCCCGCCCGTTTCGACGGTAGACCTCGAGGGGCCAGCAGACTGGCGAATGAAAGAACCGTCGGGCGGCGACGGGTCATCGTCGCGAGACGCTTGTTGTCCCGGTCAGCTCCGCGCACTAGGTTCTGCCCGTGTCGGACCGCACCCCGAGGAGGCGACGTGCCCGAGCAGGACACCTACGACTACGTGATCGTCGGCGCCGGCAGTGCCGGTGCGGTTGTCGCGGCCCGACTGAGCGAGGACCCCTCCACTCGGGTGCTGCTGCTGGAGGCCGGCGGACCGGCGGACGCCGACGAGATCAGCATCCCGGCCGGCTTCTCGGCACTGTTCAAGACCCGCTGGGACTGGAACTACCACACCGCTGAGCAGAAGCAGCTCAACAGCCGGCGGACCTACTGGCCACGCATGAAGGCCCTGGGCGGCTGCTCGTCGATGAACGCGATGATCTACATCCGCGGCAACCGCGCCGACT
>JBDTXF010000291.1:0-4722 GCA_040006355.1 Nocardioidaceae bacterium
ATCGAGGTCGTGGAGGGCGCCGGGGCCAACCTGGACTGCATCATGCTGCCCAAGGTGCAGACCGCCGACCAGGTCAAGGCGCTCGACGTGCTGCTCACCCAGATCGAGAAGTCGATGGGCTACGAGGTCGGCCGCATCGGCATCGAGGCGCAGATCGAGAACGCGCTCGGTCTGATCAACGTCGACGACATCGCCACCGCGTCGCCGCGGGTCGAGACCATCATCTTCGGGCCGGCGGACTTCATGGCATCGATCAACATGAAGTCGCTGGTGGTCGGCGAGCAGCCCCCGGGGTACGACGTGGGGGACGCCTACCACTACATCCTGATGCGACTGCTGATGGCTGCACGCGCGCACGACCTCCAGGTCATCGACGGCCCCTACCTGCAGATCAAGGACCTCGAGGGCTATCGGAGGGTCGCCGGCCGGTCCGCCGCTCTCGGGTTCGACGGCAAGTGGACCCTGCACCCCTCGCAGATCGAGATCGCGAACGAGGTCTACTCCCCGCTGCAGGGCGACTACGACCACGCCGAGAACATCCTCGACGCCTATGAGTGGTTCACCTCCGAGCAGGGCGGCGCGACCGGCGCGGTGATGCTCGGCGACGAGATGATCGACGAGGCCTCGCGCAAGATGGCCCTGGTGATCTCCGGCAAGGGCCGCGCTGCAGGCATGGCGCGCGGCGACGTGTGGTCGCCTCCGCAGCCCTGAGCACCCCGTACGATCGCTGCGTGCCGCTCCCTGCCGATGCTCCCGTCGACGTCTCCGGCGTCCGGGTCGACGACGAGGGGGTCCGAGCGCACAGCGACGCCGAGGTGGTCCTCGACGTCCTCTTCGACGGCCGTCGCATCTGGTCGTTCTGGCTGCACCGGGACGGGGTCCAGCGCGGCCGGTCGCACGAGGTGGGCTGGCCCTCCGCGCTGCGCCGCTTCCTGCACGGTACGACGCAGCTGCAGCTCGTCGCGCACGTCAGCGGCACCGTGGTCTTCGACGAGGAGGTCCGTCTCGGTGGGTCCACCCCGGGGGACGGTGCGGGCCGGATCGCCGTGGTCAACGACCGGGGTCTCCCCCTGGGCATCGACAAGTCGCTGCGTCTCGCGCAGACCTTCGACACCCGCAGTGCCGAGCACGTCGCGCCGCTCCTGGACTCGATCGAGGAGGTGCTCACGGCGCTCAAGAAGGCCGGCATCGACGCCTTCCCGGCCTATGGGACCCTGCTCGGCGCGGTCCGCGGGGGCAGGCTGATCGGCCACGACAGCGACGCCGACCTCGGCTACGTCAGCGACTTCACCCACCCGGTCGACGTGGTCCGCGAGTCGTTCCGGCTGCAGCGCGCGCTGGCCGACATGGGCTACCAGATCTCCCGCTACAGCGGCGCGGCCTTCAAGGTCGACGTCCTCGAGGCCGACGGCTCGGTCCGCGGGCTCGACGTCTTCGGCGGTTTCCTGTCTGGCGGCTACCTGCACCTGATGGGCGAGATCCGCACGCGGTTCGAGCGGGACCAGATCTTCCCGCTCGGCACCACGACGCTGGAGGGCCGGGTGCTGCCCGCCCCTGCGGACACCGATGCCTTCCTGACCGCGACCTACGGCCCGGGCTGGCGGGTGCCCGACCCGGCGTACAAGTTCGAGACGCCGGTCTCCACGCATCGCCGGCTCAACGGCTGGTTCCGCGGCACGCGCGTGCGGCGGGAGGCCTGGGACCGGACCTACTCGCGGCTGCCGGCCGACCCGCCGGAGGTCAGGCCGTCGTCGTTCGCCCTGTGGGTGCGTCGTCAGGAGCACGGGGTGCCGGCCTCGGTGGTGGACATCGGCTGCGGCCGCGGGACTGACGACCTCTGGTGGGCCCGCCAGGGTGCCTCCGTCCTGGGTCTCGACTACGCGATCAGGGGAAGCGTCCCGGTCGCCACGCTGGCGGCCGGCGAGGACGTCGATCTGGAGTTCCGGGTGATGAACCTGGTCGAGCTGCGCTCGGTGCTCAGCCAGAGCGCACGGGTCGCGCGCACCCCGGGGCCCCGGGTGGTGACGGCCCGCAACATCGCCGACGCCACCGACCGGGTCGGGCGCGGCTACCTGTGGCGGGCCTGCGAGATGATGCTCCGCGGGACCGGCGGTCGGCTCTACCTGGAGTTCCTGACCAGCCGGCACCGAGACGACCAGTTCGCCCATCGCGAGCACCTCCGCCCCCTGTCCGTACGCCGTGTGGTGGACGAGCTGGAGAGCGCGGGCGCGACGGTCGTGTCCCGCAGGCACAAGCACGTGGCAGGCCCCGACTCGAGGGTGGGGCACCGGATCGGACGGTTGGTGGTCGCATGGCAGCGGTGAGGACGATGAGGAGCCGGATGAAGGTCCGCGGCAAGGGGGCGGCCCGGTCGGTCGGGAGGTTCCGCAACGGCGTGCAGGCCGAGGGCATCGACGCGCTGCGCGAGCGCGTCGCGGTGCTCGAGGACGAGGTGCAGGAGTGCCGCCAGCTCAACCTGAGGCTCGCCGAGCTGACCGACGTGGTCGCGGAGCTGCTGCTCCCGGTGGCGCAGCGCGACGAGGAGCGGGTCTCGGCCGTGCTGGAGAAGTACTCCCAGGGTCTGTGAGCGGCTGACGTGGCACGGAAGGTCTTCTTCCACATCGGTCTCCCCAAGACCGGCACGACCTACTTGCAGACCCTGCTCTGGGCCAACCGTGAGGAGCTCGCGCGCCAAGGCGTGCTGATGCCCGGGGAGTCCAACCGCCAGCACCTGTGGGCGAGCGGGGTGGTCCGGGAGGACACCAGGCTGTCGCGGCGCGGGCCGCAGGCCGAGCACGCCTGGGACCTGCTGGTCGGCGAGATCAACAGCTGGCCCGGCACCGCGATCATCAGCCACGAGTTCTTCGCCTCGGCCAGCGCCGAGCAGGCCGACAGGGCGGCGGCCGCCCTCGACGGCGCCGAGGTGCACGTCGTGGTCACCGCGCGCGACACCCTGTCCCTGGTCACCGCCAGGTGGCAGGAGTTCGTGAAGAACGGCGCGACCGACCCGATCGACGACTACCCGAGCGGCGAGGAGACCGACCCGGCCGACGAATGGGACTGGGGCACCCTCGACCTCGCCGACGTCCTGGCCCGGTGGTCGGCCTCGATGTCGCCGGCGCAGGTGCACGAGCGGGTGCACGTGCTGACGCTGCCGGGCCCCGACGAGCCGCGCGAGGCCCTCTGGCTGCGCTTCGCGGAGCTGGTCGGCATCGACGCCGACCGCTGCGGCATGGTCGGGGCCGCTGCGAACGAGTCGCTCGGCGTGGTCGAGGTCGAGCTGCTGCGCCGGGTCAACGCGCAGCTGAGCGGGTTCACCTCGCCGCAGGACCGTGGGGTGTGGATCCGTGGCTACCTGGCCCAGGGCAAGCTCGTCCCCCGGGGCGGGGAGCGGTTCTGGCCCTCGGCGCAGCGGGTGGCCTATCTCCAGGCGCGTGGCAACCGGGTCGCGGACGAGGTGGCGGCGGCCGGCTACGACGTGATCGGCGACGTCGCGGCGCTGCGTCCACCCGTCGTCGTACCCGTGCGGCGGCATCCGGACAGCGTCACCGACGCCGAGCTCGCGGAGGCCGCTTCCGGGGTGATCGCTGCGATGATGACCGATGTCCGGCGGCTCACCCGGCGTCAGGGGGCCGCAGAGCCGTCGTTGACGGCGCGGCTGCGGAGCCGGGTGCCGGAGCCGGCCAGGCGGGTGCTCCGTCGGGCCCGCGCAGTGTGGCCCGCTTCATAGCGGCGCCTGCCCCACCATCAGCGATACTCGTCAGTAGCCGGCGCACCCCCGACGGCCCCACCCCGATTGGGAAGGACACCCCATGGGTCGCCTCTGCGAGACCGAGGACCTCACCGAGATCCAGTCCGAGATCCTCAAGACCGTTCGCACGTTCGTGGAGCAGAAGATCCTTCCGGTCGCGACCGAGCTCGAGCACAAGGACGAGTACCCCACCGACATCGTCGAGGGCATGAAGGAGCTCGGCCTGTTCGGGCTCACCATCCCCGAGGAGTACGGCGGCCTGGGCGAGTCCCTGCTGACCTACGCCCTCGTCGTGGAGGAGATCGCCCGCGGCTGGATGAGCGTGTCCGGCATCGTCAACACCCACTTCATCGTGGCCTACATGCTCATGCAGCACGGCACCGAGGAGCAGAGGCAGTACTACCTCCCGAGGATGGCCACCGGCGAGGTCCGTGGCGCGTTCTCCATGTCCGAGCCTGGCTGCGGCTCCGACGTCGCGGCGATCAAGACCAAGGCCGTGCTGTCCGAGGACGAGAAGAGCTACACGGTCAACGGCGCGAAGATGTGGCTGACCAACGGCGCGTCGAGCACCCTGGTCGCCGTCCTCGTCAAGACCGACCTGGGCGCGAGCAGCGTCTACAAGAACATGACGACCTTCCTGGTGGAGAAGCCGGCCGGCTTCGGCGAGGTCAAGGACGGCCTGACCATCCCGGGCAAGATCGAGAAGATGGGCTACAAGGGCGTCGACACCACCGAGCTGATCATGGAGGACTTCGAGATCGGCGCTGAGGCGGTCCTCGGCGGGGAGCCCGGCCGGGGCTTCTACCAGATGATGGACGGCGTCGAGGTCGGCCGCGTCAACGTCGCCGCCCGCGGCTGCGGCGTGGCCAACCGCGCCTTCGAGCTCGGCGTCACCTACGCCCAGCAGCGCGAGACCTTCGGCAAGAAGATCGCCGAGCACCAGGCGGTGCTGTTCCGGCTCGCCGAGATGG
>JBDTXF010000292.1:0-4714 GCA_040006355.1 Nocardioidaceae bacterium
TGCGGCAGCGCCCGCAGGCGATGTTGAACGGCACCGAGCAGATGTCGCCGACCTCGATGAACTCGACGTCGGGCCCGGCCTCGATGACCTCACCGAGGATCTCGTGCCCCAGCACCAGGTTCTCCGGAGCGGTGGTGCGGCCGCGCACCATGTGCTGGTCACTGCCGCAGATGTTCGTCGTGACGATCTTGAGGATCACGCCGTGGTTGCACTTGCGACCGATGTTCGCCGGGTTGACCCCGGGACCGTCCTGCAGCTCGAGCTTGGGGTAGGGGATCTCCTGGACCTCGACCTTGCCGGGCCCGGTGTAGGCCACGCCTCTGTTGCCTGCCATCTGTGTTCCTTCCGCCGTGTCTCGGATGGGACCCGGGGTCCTGGGCGGGGCCTGCCTTGGGCCCGCCCAGCCCGAGTGCCGCGGACCCTTCACCTGCCCACTCGCGAACCTCGCAACCCTCTCCGACCGGGCAGGTGGGTGGTGCTCGGTGTTTCGCCGGCGTCCGGGACGGGAACTGTCTCGACGCCTCCCGCACCCCACGAATCGCCGCCGTCTCTCGGGAACGGCGGGTTTCGTGTGTCAGTTCATGTGGGCGGGTTCACGTGTCACAGGCCACCGAGGGCCTCCCCGAAGATGTCACCCTCCGCATCGACGCGGGCCAGCACGTCGTCGAGCTCGAGCTGCCCGAGGCCGTCCTCGGCGCCCTCCTCGATCTCGGCCCAGGTGCGCGGTGCCGCGACGAAGGGACGGTCCTTGCCCCGCAGGGAGTACGGCGAGATCGTCGTCTTGGCGCCGGTGTTCTGGCTCCAGTCCAAGAACACCTTGCCACCGCGCAGCGACTTGGTCATCTTCCACAGCACCAGGTCGGGATGCTCGCGGGTGAGCTGCTGCGCGATCTCCCGGGCCTGGTCGCGGACCGCGTCGGCGTTCAGCCTCCCGGGCAGCGCGGCGTACATGTGCAGGCCCTTGCTGCCCGAGGTGACCGGCGCGGCTGACAGACCTCGCTCCTCGAGCTTGTCCCGAACCAGCAGCGCCACGCGGCAGCACTCCTGCAGGCCCGCGGGCGCACCCGGGTCGAGGTCGATCACCATCCGGTCGGGGTTCTTCGGCCGACCGTTGCGCCCGACCGTCCACTGGTGCACGTGCAGCTCGAGGGAGGCGAGGTTGGCGAAGTAGGTGAGGTCCGCGAGCCCCTCGATCACCGGGAAGACGATCTTGTCCCCGCCGCCGCGGGAGCCCGTCGACGACACGGTGACCGACCGCAGCCACGACGGCGCGCCCGAGGGCAGGTTCTTCTCGAAGAACTGCATGCCGGCGGTGCCGTGCGGCCAACGGATGCGGGTCACCGCGCGGTCGGCGAGGTGCGGCAGCAGCACCGGCGCGATGCGCGCGTAGTAGTGGAGCACCTCACCCTTGGTGGTCCCGGTCGCGGGGTACATCACCTTGCCCAGGTTGCTGATCCGGAGCGCGCGGCCGTCGACCTCGACGTGCACGTCCTCGGACTGCTGCTCAGTCATCATCGGCCTCCAGGTCGGCGGGGACGAGGTCACGGCGCACGCCGCGGTAGGCAGGCTGGCGCAGCCGCTTCGCGGGGGTCATCCCCAGGGCGGCGATGTCGACGACCACCTCGGGACGCACCCACGTCGTTCCGTTCGCGTCGACCCTCGGCACGTCGTCGGCGAACGGGGAGGCGTCGGTCCGGAGGGGTGCGAGCACCTCGAGGAGCCGCTGGCCCTCACGGCCGGCGATGCCGCTGCCGACCCGTCCCCGGTAGACGAGACCGTCGGGGGTGGGCTCTCCCACCAGCACCGCCCCGATCCGGGTGGCGCTGTCCGTCTCGTGGCGCCACCCGCCCACGACGTAGGACCCGAGCGCTCGGTGCGGGAACTTCAGCCAGTCGGCCGACCGGCGACCGGGGACGTAGACGGAGCGCCGCCTCTTCGACACGATCCCCTCCAGCTGCTGCTGTCGGGTCGCCTCCAGCAGCATCTGCCCGTCGTCGTAGGTCGCCGGCACCTGCCAGTGCACGTCGAGCACCCCGACGCCCTCGCGCACGTCGCGGCGCTCGGCCAGCGGTCTGCCGGTCAGGTCCTCGCCGTCGAGGCGGAGCAGGTCGAAGGCCAGCAGGGTCACCGGGTTGGACTCGGACAGGGCCGCTGCGCGACGCGGACTGCCGACGTGGATGCGGTCCGCCAACGCGCCGAAGGTGGGGATGCCGTCGAGGAAGGCGACCACCTCACCGTCGAGGAGCACGTCGCGCCCGAGCCCGGCCAGACCGTGCAGCTCGGGGAACGAGACCCCGACGTCCCTCTCGTTGCGTGAACAGATCCGCAGCGCGCCGTCCGCACGGACGTCGACGAGGACCCGCATCCCGTCCCACTTCACCTCGTGCAGCCAGTCGTCGCTGGTGGGCACACCGGTCCCCCTAGTGGCTAGCATCGGACGCATGGCTCCCATCCTGTCCCACGCGTGGGACATGATGGGCACACGAGACGTGTCGGGGCGTCGTCCTCATGATCGGAGCTGCCCATGCGTGCCATCTGGAAAGGCGCGGTGTCCTTCGGGCTGGTCAGCGTGCCCGTGAAGCTCTACGCCGCCACCGAGAGCCACGACATCTCCTTCCGTCAGGTGCACGCCAAGGACGGCGGTCGGATCAAGTACCAGCGGGTCTGCAGCGTCGACGGCGAGGAGGTCGCCTACGCCGACATCGCGAAGGGCTACGAGACCGAGGACGGGCAGATGGTCATCCTCGAGGACGAGGACCTCGCCGAGCTCCCGGCCAGCAGCAGCCGCGAGATCTCCGTGGAGAAGTTCGTGCCCACCGAGCAGATCGACCCGATGTGGCTGGAGAAGTCCTACTACCTCGAGCCGGACAAGGCCGCCGCGAAGCCCTACGCCCTGCTCCGGGAGGCGCTCAAGGAGGCCGACCGGGTCGCCGTGGTGACGGTCTCGATCCGCACCCGGATGACCACCGCCGTGCTCCGGGTGCGCGACGACGTGATCGTGATGCAGACGATGCTGTGGCCCGACGAGGTCCGCAAGCCGGACTTCGCGGGGCTCGACGCCACCGAGCACGCCGCCAAGCCCAACGAGCTCACGATGGCCAAGCTGCTCGTGGACACGCTCGCCGGCGACTACGACGCCGACGACTACGAGGACGACTACGCCACCGCCGTCGAGGCCCTGGTGCGGGCCAAGCTCGAGGGTGGCGAGGTCCAGGCGCCCGTGCAGCCGCAGAAGTCCACCGGCGAGGTGGTCGACCTACTGGCGGCCCTGCAGCGCTCGGTCGACGCCGCCAAGACCTCGCGTGGTGAGTCGACGGCGCCGGTGGACGACAAGGCGGACGAGAGCGCGAACAAGGACGCGGATGAGGAGGCCGAGCAGGCGTCAGCGCCTGAGAAGACCGCGAAGAAGGCTGCCAAGAAGCCGCCCGGAAAGACCTCGGCGGCGAAGAAGACGGCCAAGAAGACGGCCGCCCGCAAGGCCAGCTGAGCCGGCGCCGCCTCAGCGCAGGGCGAGCGCCTTCGAGGGCTGGTCCCAGACCAGCTCCTTGGCGCCGGTCCGGATGCCCTCCAGGACCAGGCCGACCAGGCCGTCCACGTCGTGCCCGGCCGGGAGCCTCGGTGGCGTGCCGTGCAGGGCCCGGTCGGCGAGACCGGTCTCCAGGTGCGGCGGGCGCACGTCGAGCACGGTGACCCCCTGTCGTCGTACCTCCCGACGGACCGCCGACAGGTACGCCGACAGGGCGGCCTTGTTCGCGGAGTACGCCGCCATCCCTGCCATCGGGGCGTCCGCCAGGATCGCGCTGAGCACGACCACCGTCCCGCCGTCGGGCATCCGGGAGAGCGCCTCGGAGACCACCGCGATCGGGCCGAGCGTGTTGACCGCGAAGAGCTCCTCGGCGACCTCGTCGGGCAGCTCCGCGGCACTCCCGAAGGCCGCGACACCGGTGGCGACGACGACCAGGTCCAGACCGCCGAGCCGATCGACCGCGGTGCCGACCGCCTCGCGGCAGGCGACCACGTCCAGGACGTCGAGCCCGAGGGTGGACTCGGCGGAGTCCTCCAGTCGGGCGAGACGCTCCGGGTCCCGTCCGGTCGCGACGCACCGCGCGCCGGCGTCGTGCAGGGCACCGGCCAACGCACCACCCAGGACCCCGCTGCCGCCGACGACGAGGGTGCGCGCACCGGTGAGCTCCATGACAGTGTCCTACCCCGTCAGGCGCTCCCCCATCCGCCGCGCTGCCCGACCGGTCCGGACCGGGAGCCCTCGTCACTCAGGCAGCGACCCCACAGCGACCCCACAGCGACGCAGGGTCAGCAGGACCAGCGAGCGGGTGACGCGGACCAGCTGGTCGAGGTCGACCTTCTCCAACGGGGAGTGCGCGTCCCGCATGTCGCCGGGACCGTAGTGCAGGGTGGGGATCCCGCCGATCCCGGTGTAGAGCCGCAGGTCGCTGCCGTAGACCCCCGACGCCAGCGCCGGGTGCTCGCCGCCGGTCGCCGCCACCGCCGACGACATCTCGCCCACCAGCGGGTGGTCGACGTCCGTGCTGCCGCTGGCGAACTGCCCGCCGGGCCAGGTCACCACCGGACGGTTCTCCCGCAGCCACGCGTCCTTCACGGCGACCTCGGTGACGACGTCCTCGAAGCGGGTCCGGGCCAGCCGGGGATCCTCGCCGATCTGCACCCCGAAGCGGCCCTCGGCGACCAGCCGGTC
>JBDTXF010000293.1:0-4705 GCA_040006355.1 Nocardioidaceae bacterium
GCCCTGGCTGCGGAAGTGGATCTTCGCCACCTGGCTGACGATCTGGTCGTAGGCGGGGTAGACGAACCCGTCGAACTGGATCTCGCAGACCGGACGGTAGCCGCGCATCGCCATCCCGACCGCCGTGCCGAGGATGCCGGACTCGGCCAGCGGCGAGTCGATCACCCGGTCCTCGCCGAAGTCCTTCTGCAGGCCGTCGGTGATCCGGAAGACGCCACCGAGCTTGCCGACGTCCTCGCCCATCAGCAGGACCTTCGGGTCGTCCTCCATCGCCCGACGGAGCCCGGCGTTGAGGCCCTTGGCCAGCGTGATCCGGCTCATCGGTGCGCCTCCTCGGTCTCGAAGGAGTCCAGGTAGGCCGCGTAGGCCGCCTTCTGCTCGGCCAGCTCCTCGGTCTGCTCGGCATAGACCTGGTCGAACACGGAGAGGGGGCTCGGCTCCGGCAGCGCGCGGCAGCCCTCGCGCAGGTGCTCGCCGAGCTGCTCGGCCTCGGCGTCGATGCCTGCGAAGAAGTCGGCGTCCGCGAGGCCGTTGCGGGTCAGGTAGGCGAGCACCCGCTGGATCGGGTCCTTCAGCTTCCAGGTCTCGAGGTCCTCCGAGAGCCGGTAGCGGGTCGGGTCGTCGGTGGTCGTGTGCGCCCCCATCCGATAGGTGAAGGCCTCCACCAGCGTCGGCCCCTGGCCGTCGCGCGCGCGCTGCAGGGCGGCCTGCGTCACGGCGTACGTCGCGAGGACGTCGTTGCCGTCGACCCGGACACCGGGGAAGCCGAAGCCGAGAGCCCGTTGGTAGAGCGGGATCCGGCTCTGCCGCTCGATCGGCTCGGAGATCGCCCACTGGTTGTTCTGGCAGAAGAACACGACCGGGGCGTTGTAGGAGGCCGCGAAGATGAACGCCTCGTTGACGTCGCCCTGGCTGCTCGCCCCGTCGCCGAAGTAGGCGACCACTGCCGCGTCGCGCTCCGGGTCGCCGGTGCCGACCACGCCGTCGCGCTGCATGCCCATCGCGTAGCCGGTCGCGTGCAGGGTCTGGGCGCCGATCACGATCGTGTAGAGCCCGAAGTTGCCCTCGTTGGGATCCCAGCCACCCTGGTCCACGCCCCGGAACAGACCCAGCAGCCGGAGCGGGTCGACGTCGCGGCACCACGCGACGCCGTGCTCGCGGTAGGTGGGGAACACGAAGTCCTGCCGGCGCAGCGCGCGGCCGGACCCGATCTGGGCGGCCTCCTGGCCGAGCAGCTGGGCCCAGATGCCGAGCTCGCCGTGCCGCTGCAGGGCGGTCGCCTCGGTGTCGATCCGCCGGGTGAGCACCATGTCGCGGTAGAAGCCGCGGATGGTGGCGGCCTCCTCCTCGGCCGAGAGCCCCGCGCCGAAGGAGAACTCCGGGTGCTCGACCCGCTCGCCCTCCGGGGTCAGCAGCTGGACCAGGTCGGGGCCGCCGTGAGCCTGGTGCGGGCCGAAGACCTCGCTGAGGTCCGGCCCGAAGTCGGACGCGTGCTCTGCCACTGGCACTCCTTCATGTCGTCGGGCCACGCGGGGTCTCCGCTGCCCACCGGGGGAGCTGACGACCGGGCACGGGACGCACGCGCGGAGGTGGTGCGACGTGATCGGGCGACTGGTCGCGCTGTGACCGGCACCACACCGGTCGCTTGGATCCCAACGTACCGGTTCGCCGGTCGCGCTGTCTGCGCCGGGTCCCCGGCTACGGTGGGCGGCATGGACGACAGACTCGTGCAGGACCGTACGACGGTCGCCGCCTCCCCCGCCGTGGTGTTCGCGATCGTCGCGGACCCGCGCCAGCACCCCCGCATCGACGGGTCCGGATCGGTGCGCGGGGTGATCACCGGCCCGGAGCGGCTGAGCGACGGTGCGACGTTCGGGGTCTCGATGAGGATGTTCGGGCTGCCCTACAGGATCAGCAACCGGGTCGTCGAGCTCGAGCCGGACCGGCTGATCGCCTGGCGACACGTCGGGGCTCACCGCTGGCGCTACGAGCTCGAGCCGACCGCCCTGCCCGACGGCACGCTCGGCACCGTCGTCACCGAGACCTGGGACGCGTCGCGCCACTCGGCCGTCGGCTTCGCGGCCCTGCGGCTGCTCGGCTTCCCGGCCCGCAACCAGGCCGCCATCACCGCGACGCTGGTGCGGCTCAAGGCGGCCGCCGAGACCGACCAGGCCGGGGTCGACGGGGACACCGCCGACCGGGACGGCGTGCGCTGATGGCCGTCCGCAAGGGCTCGACGGTGCACTGGTCCTGGGGCAGCGGCACCGCCGAGGGGAAGGTCGCCGAGGTGCACCACGACACCGTCCGGCGCACGCTGTCGGGCAGCGAGATCACCCGGCACGGCAGCGATGACAACCCGGCACTGGTCATCGAGCAGCAGGACGGGACCCAGGTGCTCAAGCTGCGCAGCGAGGTCGACCCGGCCTGAGCGCACGGCTGGTCCCGCCGGGAGCGGTGCGGCAGGCTGCAGGGATGACTCCCCCGACATCTCCCGGACGCCCCCTGGACGGTCAGGTCGCGCTCGTCGCCGGTGCCACCCGAGGAGCCGGCCGCGCGATCGCCGTCGAGCTCGCCCGCGCCGGCGCGTTCGTCTACGCCACCGGCCGGTCCAGCCGCACCCGTGGCCGCTCCGAGATGGACCGGCCGGAGACCATCGAGGACACCGGCGACCTGCTCCGCGAGGTGGGTGAGGGACACGCCGTCCGCGTCGACCACCTCGAGCCCGTCGAGGTCCGGGCGCTGGTGGCGCGCATCGAGGGGGAGCACGGCCGGCTCGACGTGCTGGTGAACGACATCTTCGGCGGCGACCGATACGCGCAGTTCGGCAGCTCGCTGTGGGAGCACGACCTCGAGGGCGGGCTGCGGATGCTCCGGATGGGCATCGACACGCACCTCGTCACCGCCGCGAGCGCGCTGCCGCTGATGCTGCGGAGCGAGCGGGCTCTCCTGGTCGAGATGACCGACGGCACCGCGTCCTACAACAGCGCCTATCGCGAGGGCGTCGGCTTCTTCTACGACCAGGTCAAGGCCGCGGTCGGGCGGATCACCCTCGGCCTCACCGCCGAGCTGAGCGGCAGCGGCGTGACGGCACTGGCCGTCACGCCGGGCTGGATCAGGTCCGAGGCGATGCTCGAGCACTTCGGCGTGACCGAGCAGACCTGGCGGGACGCGGCCACCGGCGACCTGGCCGGCTTCGCGATCTCCGAGACCCCGACGTACGTCGCCCGCGGGATCGCCGCGCTCGCCGCCGACCCGGGCTACGCGCGCTACTCCGGTGCCACCCTGACCAGCGCCGAGCTGGCCCGGGTCTTCGACCTGACCGACGTCGACGGCAGCCGACCGGACTGCTGGAGGCATCTGGAGGAGGTCGACCGGCACGGCCTGTCGCCTCGCCCGGAGCGCTACCGCTGACCGGCGGCACACCCGCGGACAGAAGTCGGGGCCGGGCCGGCTCGTGAGCGTGGCCAGGTGCCCTGCGGGGCACGTGTGTCCGCAGCCGTGCGGTCGCCCCGGCTCAGGCCAGGGACGCCACCCACGCGTCGTGCAGGTCGGCATAGCGGCCGCCGTCGCTGTCGGCGACCAGGTCCTCGGGTGCGCCGTCCTCGACGATCCGGCCGTGCTCCAGCACCAGCACCCGGTCGGCGATCTCGACGGTGGAGAGCCGGTGCGCGATGATCACCGCGGTCCGGTCGGCCAGGATGGTGCGCAGCGCGTGCTGCACCAGACGCTCGGAGGGCACGTCGAGGGAGCTGGTCGCCTCGTCGAGGATCAGCACGTCGGGGTCGGCCAGGAAGGCCCGCGCGAAGGCGACCAGCTGGCGCTGCCCCGCGGAGAGCCGCCCGCCCTTGTTGGCCACGTCGGTGTCGTAGCCCTGCGGGAGCCGGGTGATGAACTCGTGGGCGCCGATCGCCTGGGCGGCCGAGACCACCTGCTCCAGGGTCGCCTCCGGGCGACCGAAGCGGATGTTGTCCGCGACCGTGCCGCCGAACATGTAGTTCTCCTGGGTCACCATCACCACTGCCGTGCGCAGGGTCAGGTCGTCGAGCTCGCGCAGGTCGACACCGTCGAGCAGCACCCGGCCGGCGATGGGGTCGTAGAACCGCGAGAGCAGCTTGGCGATCGTGGTCTTGCCGGCCCCCGTGGTGCCGACGAGCGCCACCGTCTGGCCGGCCGGGACCACGAGATCGAGGTCGGGCAGCACCTTGACTCCGCTGGTGTAGCCGAACCCCACGTGGTCGAAGCGCACCTCGCCGCGCTCATGCGGCAGCGGCCGGGGGGTGGCCGGCTCGGGGACGCCGGGCTCCTCCTCGAGGACGCCCGAGAGCTTCTCCAGGGCGGCGCTCGCCGACTGGAAGGTGTTGTAGAACTGAGAGATCTCCTGCATGGGCTCGAAGAACTGCCGCAGGTAGAGCAGGAAGGCGGCGAGCACGCCGACCGTGACCTGGCCCTGGTAGGCGAGGTAGGCGCCGTACAGCAGCACCACGGCGATCGTGACGTTGCCGATCAGCTTGATGCCGGGCATGAACCAGGCGACCAGCCGGAACGCGCGCAGGTTCGCCACGCGGTACTGGTCGTTGACATCGGAGAAGATCTCCTGGTTGCGGGGCTCGCGGCGGAACGCCTGGACCGCGCGGATGCCGAGCATGGACTCGACGAAGTGCACGATCACCAGCGCGACCTTCTCGCGGGTGACGCGGTAGGTCTT
>JBDTXF010000294.1:0-4701 GCA_040006355.1 Nocardioidaceae bacterium
AGGCGATGAAGATGCAGCACACCGTCACCGCGCCGTACGACGGTGTGGTGTCCGAGATCCCCGTCGCCGTCGGGTCGCACGTCGCAGCAGGGGCCGTCCTGGCCGTCATCGGAGCCGTCACCGAAGGAGAGCAATGAGCCAGAGCGCATTCACCGAGTCCGCCGAGCGGCTGGACCTGCGACGCGAGGTCGCCAAGCTGGCCGGCGGCTACGGCCGCGAGTTCTTCGTCCGGCAGGCCCGCAGCGGCGGCAAGACCACCGACCTGTGGCTCGACATGGGCAGGCACGGCTACCTCGGCGTCGCGCTGCCCGAGGCGTACGGCGGCGGGGGTGGCGGGATCGGCGACCTCGCCGCGGTGTGCGAGGAGCTCGCGGCCCAGGGCTGCCCGCTGCTGATGATGATCGTCTCGCCGGCGATCTGCGGCACCGTGATCAACCGCTTCGGCACCGAGGAGCAGAAGCAGCGCTGGCTGCCCAGCATCGCCGACGGGACGCTGACGATGGCGTTCGCGATCACCGAGCCGGACGCGGGGTCCAACTCGCACAAGATCACCACCACGGCCCGCCGCGACGGCGAGGACTGGGTGCTGACCGGACACAAGACCTACATCTCCGGCGTCGACGAGGCCGGTGCCGTGCTCGTCGTCGCGCGGGCAGAGGACTCCCGCACCGGCGGCCTGAGGCCGTGCCTGTTCGTCGTGCCCACCGACTCCCCGGGCTTCGAGTACCACCCGATCGACATGGAGATCGTCAGCCCCGAGAAGCAGTTCACCGTCTTCATCGACGACGTTCGGCTGCCCGCGGGCTCGCTGGTCGGCGACGAGGACGCCGGGATCGCCCAGCTGTTCGCGGGCCTCAACCCGGAGCGGATCATGGCGGCGTCCTTCGCGACCGGCCTGGCGCGCTTCGCGCTCGGCAAGGCCACCGACTACGTCAAGGGCCGTGAGGTCTTCGACGCCCCGATCGGCTCGCACCAGGCCGTCGCGCACCCGCTCGCGCAGTCCAAGATCGAGATCGAGCTGGCGCGGCTGATGACCCAGAAGGCGGCCGCGCTCTACGACTCCGGGGACGACATGGCTGCCGGCGAGGCGGCCAACATGGCGAAGTACGCCTCCGCCGAGGCGGCCTGCGACGCCGCCGACCGCGCCGTGCAGGTGCACGGCGGCAACGGCATCACCGCGGAGTACGGCATGGCCGGCCTGCTCGTCGCCGCCCGCGCCACCCGCATCGCCCCGGTCAGCCGCGAGATGATCCTGAACTTCGTGGGCACCCACTCCCTGGGCCTCCCCAAGTCCTACTGACCCGACCTCGCGGAGGAGGCACACCCATGACGGAGCAGGACGAGATCGTCCACTACCGCGTCGAGGACCACGTCGCGTCGGTGGTCCTGGACAGCCAGCCGAACCGCAACGCGCTCTCGCGCCGCCTCGTCCAGGGCGTGTACGACGGCCTCGACCGCGCCGAGCGGGACGACGACGTGCGGGTCGTGCTCGTCCGGGCCGAAGGCCGGACGTTCTGCAGCGGCGCGGACCTGTCCGAGGCGACCGGCGAGGGGATGGAGCGGGCGGCCGGGGTGCTGGTGGGGCTGCAGCGCCGGATCGCGACGCTCCCCAAGCCCGTCGTCGCCCGGGTGCACGGCAGCGTCCGCGCGGGCGGGATCGGGATCGTCGCGGCGTGCGACATCGCGATGTGCGCGCAGGACGCGACGTTCGCGTTCACCGAGGTCCGGCTGGGGCTGACCCCGGCCGCCATCTCGCTGACCGTGCTGCCGCGGATGACCGACCGTGCGGCGGCGCTGACCTTCCTGACCGGGGAGGTCTTCACCGGGAGCGACGCCGAGCGGATGGGGCTGGTCACCCGGAGCGTCCCGCAGGACGGGTTGGCGGCGGAGGTCGACGGGATCTGCGCGTCCCTGGCCCAGGGCACCCCGCAGGGGCTCCGCGAGACCAAGCTGCTGCTGGGCCGGCACCTCGTGGAGAGGATCGACGCCCAGGGCGAGGACCTGGCCGCGCTGTCCGCGCGGCTGTTCGGGTCCGAGGAGGCCCGGGCCGCGATGCTGGCGTTCCTGGACCGCGCGCGGAAGAAGTGAGTGAGGGTTTGCAACCTTCTCGGTGTCCCGGGTGGTCCATCCTGGTGTGAGACCAACCACCGAGCCGGGCGCATGCGCGCTCGACACCGAGCGGGGCAGCGGCGTGGAGAAGGCACCGGCGAGCGGGGCCCCGACCTGGGTCCGCCCGGACTTCGAGGAGTTCGTCGCAGCCCGCTCCTCCCGACTGCTGCGCACGGCCTACCTCCTCACCCACGACCGCGGCCTCGCCGAGGACCTGGTGCAGACGGCGCTGAGCAAGGCGTGGTTCGCCTGGGGTCGCGTCGACAACGACCCTGAGCCCTATGTGCGCCGGATCCTGGTCAACACCTACGCCTCGTGGTGGCGGCGCCGGTGGAACGGTGAGGAGCCCACCGACGCGCTGCCCGACACCGGCTCGTCCGGCCACGACGAGTCCAGCGCGGCCCGCCACGACCTCTGGGACGCGATGGCGCGGCTGCCGAAGCGGCAACGCGCGGTCGTGGTGCTGCGCTACTTCGAGGACCTCAGCGAGGCGCAGGCCGCGGAGGTCCTGGGCTGCTCGGTCGGCACCGTGAAGAGCCAGACCTCCCGGGCGCTGGCCAAGCTCCGCATCGACCCCGCGCTCGAGCCCACGGACCGGCCCACCGCCGGGCCCACCGACAGGCCTGCCGCCCCCGCCACTCCGGAAGGGACCACCCGATGAGACTCGAGGACCTCCGCAGCACGCTCGACGAGCACGCCGGGCGGATCCAGGACGCACCCCAGGCCCGGATCGCACCCGTGCGCCGCCGGGTGGCCGCCGCTCGTCGGCGTCGCGCCGCCGGGGTGGCCGGGGCTGCCGCGCTGGCCGTCGTCGCGGCAGCCGCGGTGGCGCTCCCCCACGCCCTCGACCGGAGTCCGGTGCAGCCCGCGGACGCCCCGTCCACGCTCGCCGGGCGCGAGGTCCCGCGCACCCAGACCGCCGCCGGCTTCGACTACCGCTACACCCGCGGCTTCCAGTCCCGGGCCGGGACCTCCTCGCTGGAGGTCGGTGTCCGCGTCGGCGACACCCCGCGGCTGGTGATGTGGGCGAGCAGCGACACGAGCACCCGGACCGTCGTACGCCTGCGCGACCGGACCAGCGGTGACGCGCCGGAGATCAGCACCGCGAGCGGCTTCAGCCGCTACGCCTACCTGCCCGCGGGGGGCGGAAGCCGCACGGAGCGGCTCCGGCTCACCCAGAGCACCGCGGGTGCGGGCACCCGGCTCGCTGTCGCGGTCTACGACATCGACGCTCCCATGCGGGCCGGGCAGGGCAACGGGACCATCGTCTACCGGGACCGGGTGCTCGGCGACTCCCTGGTCCGCTCGGTGATCGGCGACCCGGGTCAGACCGACCTGCGGTTCCGGATGAAGCTCACCTCGCTCGACCTCGCCTGGGCGGACACCTGCTACGGCAGCAGTCGGTGGTACTCCCTGACCGTGGCCGGCCGCCCCGTCCTGGGCACCGACTGCTCGCCGCAGCCGGAGCTGGACGCGGGGGCGCACCCGGCGACCTTCGACGGGAGCGTCTTCCCCGCCGGGGTCCGCGTCGGGGACACCGTCACCGTGCGGCTGCACCTCAGCCCCGACAGCGGACACACCCGCAGCCTCGCGCAGGACCCCGACGCGGTCCTCGCGCTCGGCCTCTACACCCACCGGGCGGCCACCCACCAGGTCGCCGGCGTGCCGATGCCCGACGCGGTCGAGGACTCCGGTCACCAGTGGCTGGCCCACGAGTGGCTCCAGTCCGACCCGGGCCGGGCGAGCCTGCGAGCGGAGCTGTCGCCGTCCGACCGGCCGCGGCTGGTCCGGTGGGTCGCCGCCGGCACGTCGTCGTCCGGTGACGTCGTACTGCTGCGGGTCTCGCCGGACGGCTCGGACCGTGGCACGATCGTGGAGCAGAACGAGAGCGCGGTGGGGGGCATCTCCTACGGGTCGTCGTACGTCGTCCAGCCCGGCCAGTCGCCGGTGGTGACGCTCGAGGTCACGGGGGGCAGCACCAGCGGCACCAGGCTCGGCCTGGTGGTGTCCGACCTGGTGCACTGACCGCGACCGGTCGCGCAGGCGCGAGGAGGTGCAGACGTGCGGAGTGAGCGGGACCGTGCGGACGTGGAGGAGTTCGTCGCCGTCTGCTCGGGCCGGCTGCTGGGCACCGCAGACCTCCTCATCGGCGACCCGGACCGCGCCGAGCAGCTGCTGGTGCGGGCGCTCGCGGCGGCCTGGTCCTCGTGGCGCCGGCTCGACGCCCCGCCCGAGACCTACGTGCGACAGGTGCTGGTCGCCCGGGCAACGACCCGGTGGCGTCCGGTCGGTCCCGGCCGGCCCGCCGCCGGGGACGACCGACTCCGTCGCGCACTGGCCGGGCTGACCCGCCGGCAGCGAGCCGTCGTGGTGCTGCTCTGGTACGACGGGCTGGACGAGGAGGACACCGCCGCGGCGCTCGGCTGCTCGGCCGCGACCGTGGCGACGGTGGCCTCGGCGGCCCTGGTGCGGCTGGGGGTCTCACCGGGGCCGCAGGTCGACGTGCTCCGACGCGACCTCGCTGCGCTCGTCGACCGGTCGCCGGGACCGCGGACCCGGCGGCTGATCGAGGCGATGGACGACCGGGCCGTC
>JBDTXF010000295.1:0-4652 GCA_040006355.1 Nocardioidaceae bacterium
AGCGCAGCACGACGCCGACGATGTTCTTGCCGATGTCGTGGACGTCGCCCTTCACCGTGGCGATCACGAGCTTGCCCTTCGCGGTGCTCTGGCCGAGGCGCGCCTTCTCGGCGTCCATCAGGGGCTCGAGGATCGCGACGGCCTTCTTCATCACGCGCGCCGACTTCACGACCTGCGGCAGGAACATCTTGCCGGCGCCGAACAGGTCGCCGACCACGTTCATGCCGTCCATCAGCGGGCCCTCGATGACCTCGATGGGCCGACCTCCGCGCGCGGAGATCTCGGCCCGCAGCTCCTCGGTGTCGGACTCGGCGTAGTCGTCGATGCCCTTGACCAGGGCGTGGGTGATCCGCTCGCCGACCGGCAGCGATCGCCACTGCTCGTTGGCGACCTCCTGCTTGACGCCGTCACCTGCGAAGTCGGGCGCGATCTCGAGCATCCGCTCGGTGGTGTCCGAGCGCCGGTTGAGCACCACGTCCTCGATGCGCTCGCGCAGCTCGGGGTCGATCCCGTCATAGACCACCAGCGCGCCCGCATTGACGATCCCCATCGTCATGCCGGCCCGGATCGCGTGGTAGAGGAAGACCGAGTGGATCGCCTCGCGCACCGGGTTGTTGCCCCGGAACGAGAAGGACACGTTGGACACGCCCCCGGACACCAGCGCACCGGGGAGGTGCTGCTTGATCCATCGGGTCGCCTCGATGAAGTCGACGCCGTAGTTGGCGTGCTCCTCGATGCCGGTGGCGATCGCGAAGATGTTCGGGTCGAAGATGATGTCCTCGGCCGGGAAGCCGACCTCGTCCACGAGGAGGTCGTAGGCCCGCTGGCAGATCGCCTTGCGGCGGTCGAGGTTGTCGGCCTGGCCGTCCTCGTCGAAGGCCATCACGACCACCGCTGCGCCGTACTTGCGGCACAACCGGGCCTGCGCGACGAACTTCTCCTCGCCCTCCTTCATCGAGATCGAGTTGACGATCGGCTTGCCCTGGACGCACTTGAGGCCGGCCTCGATGACCTCCCACTTGGAGGAGTCGACCATCAGCGGGACGCGCGAGATGTCGGGCTCACTGGCGACGAGCTTGACGAAGCGGTCCATCGCCTCGACGCCGTCGATCATGCCCTCGTCCATGTTGATGTCGATGACCTGCGCGCCGGCCTCGACCTGCTGACGGGCCACCGAGAGCGCGGCCGGGTAGTCGCCGTCCTTGATCAGCCGGCGGAAGCGGGCCGAGCCGGTGATGTTGGTGCGCTCCCCCACGTTGACGAACAGGGACTCGGCGGTGATGTTGAGCGCCTCGAGCCCCGCCAGTCGCAGCGCCGGCTCGACCTCGACGACGGTGCGCGGCTGCTTGCCGCGGCTCGCGCGGGCGATCGCCGAGATGTGCTCGGGTGTGGTGCCGCAGCAGCCGCCGAGGAGGTTCACCAGGCTACTGGCCGCGAACTCCTCGAGCACGCTCGCGGTCTGGTCCGGGGTCTCGTCGTACTCGCCGAACTCGTTGGGCAGCCCGGCGTTGGGGTAGCAGGACACGAAGGTGTCGGCGACCCGCGAGAGCTCGGCGATGTAGGGCCGCATCTCATCGGCACCGAGGGCGCAGTTCAGCCCGATGGCGAGCGGGCGGGCGTGCCGCACGGAGTTCCAGAACGCCTCGGTGACCTGCCCGGACAGGGTGCGGCCCGAAGCATCGGTGATAGTCCCGGAGATGATCACCGGCCAGCGTCGTCCGCGCTCCTCGAAGAGCGTCTCGAGGGCGAAGATCGCGGCCTTGGCGTTGAGGGTGTCGAAGACGGTCTCGACCAGCAGGAGGTCCGCCCCGCCGTCGACCAGGCCGTTCGCCTGCTCGAGGTAGGCCGCCACGAGCCGGTCGTAGGTGATGTTGCGCTTGCCCGGGTCGTTGACGTCGGGAGAGATCGAGCCCGTGGTGTTCGTCGGTCCGAGCGCGCCGATCACCCAGCGGGGCCGGTCCGGGGTCTGCGAGGTGACCGCGTCGCACGCCTCGCGCGCGAGCCTGGCGGACTCGAGGTTCAGCTCGTAGGCGAGGTCCTGCATGCCGTAGTCGGCCTGGGAGATCCGCTGTGCGCTGAAGGTGTTGGTCTCGACCAGGTCGGCGCCGGACTCGAGGTACTCGCGGTGGATCTCGCGGATGAGGTCCGGCTGGGTGAGGCTGAGCAGGTCAGAGTTGCCGCGGACGTCCTGCCGCCAGTCGGCGAACCGCTCGCCACGGAAGTCCTCCTCGGACAGCCCGTGGCGCTGGATCATCGTGCCCATGGCGCCGTCCATGACGAGGATCCGCTCGCGGAGCGCGGCGGAGAGGGCCTCGGTGGCGTCGGGGCGGATCAGCGAGTCGGTCAAGGGTTCCTCGGGGCTCGGTGCGGTGGGCGGGCGTCCTCGGTCCGGAGCCCGGTCGGGCGTAGGTGGGCAACAGCGAGGCTCCCGGAGCGATTCCACAGCGTGGTTCGGTGTCTCACAGTCTGTCAGGCTCGCCACGGCGACGCGGGACGTCTCGCGATGCGCGTCGTGACGGGGGTCTCGGACTAGGCTGCACCGCGTGATCGAGATCGAGGACGTGCCGGTGCTGAGGTCCCCTGTCCTGATCGCCGCCTTCGAGGGCTGGAACGACGCCGCGGACGCGGCATCGTCGGTCGTGGACCACCTCGCCCAGGTGTGGAACGCGCGGGTCGTGGCGGCCATCGATCCGGAGGACTTCTACGACTTCCAGGTCAACCGCCCCTCGGTCGGCAGCGGCGAGGACGGCATCCGCCGGATCACCTGGCCCTCGACCCAGCTCTCGGTGTGCTCCCCTCCCGGCGCCTTGCGTGATGTGATCCTGCTGCGCGGCATCGAGCCCAACATGCGGTGGCGGCAGTTCTGCGCGGAGCTGCTCGCGGCCTCGGACGAGCTCGGCGCGGAGCTGGTCGTCACGCTCGGCGCCCTGCTGGCCGACACCCCCCACACCCGGCCGATCCCGGTCTCCGGCACCTCCACCGAGCCCGACATCGCCGACCGCCTCAAGCTGGAGCAGTCAAACTACGAGGGGCCCACCGGCATCGTCGGGGTGTTCCAGGACGCCTGCACCCAGCTCGACATCCCGGCGGTCTCGTTCTGGGCGGCGGTGCCCCACTACGTCGCCCAGCCACCCTGTCCCAAGGCCACCCTCGCGCTGCTGGGTCAGGTCGAGGACCTGCTCGAGGTCAGCATCCCGCTCGCGGACCTCCCCGAGGAGTCCCGTGCCTGGGAGCGCGGGGTCGACGAGCTCTCCGAGGAGGACGAGGAGATCGGCGACTACGTCCGGGCGCTCGAGGAGACCCGCGACACGGCCGACCTCCCGGAGGCCAGCGGCGACGCCATCGCCCGCGAGTTCGAGCGCTACCTGCGTCGCCGCGGCGACGAGAAGCCTCCGCAGGCCTGACCCGGGACCTCGCGTCAGACGCGTACCCCGAGCAGCGCGTCACAGAGCCGGCCCATGATGCCGGGAGCGCCGATGACCGCGCCGCCCTCCGAGAGCGAGCGCTGCGCCCACGCGTCGACGGCCGCGAGCGCCCCCGGAGTGTCGAGGTCGTCGGCCAGCCGCTCGCGGACCTCGGCCACCGTGCGCTCGGGGTCCGGGCCACCGTTGGTCGAGAGCCCGGCGCGCCACAGGGCGAGCCGTTCCTGGGCGTCGACGAGCACCCGGTCGGTCCAGTCCCAGGGGGTGCGGTAGTGATGGGCGAGCAGGGCGAGACGGATGGCCATCGGGTCCACCCCGTCGGCGCGTAGCGCCGAGACGAGGACGAGGTTGCCCCTCGACTTGCTCATCTTGGCGCCGTCGTAGCCGACCATCGCCTGGTGCACGTACGCGTGCGCGAACGGCCGCTGCCCGGCCAGCGCCTCGCCGTGGCCGGCGCTCATCTCGTGGTGCGGGAAGACGAGGTCGGTGCCGCCGCCCTGGACGTCGAAGGGGACGCCGAGGTGCTGCAAGGCGATGGTCGCGCACTCCACGTGCCACCCGGGCCGGCCCTCGCCCAGCCCGCTACCCGGCCACGACGGCTCGCCGTCCCGACGGGCCCGCCACAGCAGGGGGTCGAGTGGGTCGCGCTTGCCCTCGCGCTCGGGGTCGCCGCCGCGTTCGGCGAACAGCGCGTTCATCTCCGCCCGACCGAGGCCGGACACCTCGCCGAACCCCGGCTGGCGCGTCGCGTCGAAGTAGACGTCGTGGCCGCCCTCGGGGGCGTCGAGCCGGTAGGCCGTGCCGTTCCCCTCGAGCTCCTCGACCGCCTTGACGATCAGGGGGATGGACTCGACCGCGCCGACGTAGTGGTCGGGGGCGATGACCTGAAGGGCGGTCATGTCCTCGCGGAAGAGCGCGGTCTCCTCCTGGGCCAGGTCGACCCACTCCTTGCCGTCGCGGGCGGCGCGCTCGAGCAGCGGGTCGTCCACGTCGGTGACGTTCTGCACGTAGAGCACGTCACGACCGGAGTCCCGCAGCACCCGGCCGACCAGGTCGAACGTCACGTAGGTCGCGGCGTGCCCCATGTGGGTCGCGTCGTAGGGCGTGATGCCGCAGACGTAGAGCGTGGCCGGGTCGCCCGGGCGGATCTCCCGCACCTCGCCCGACGACGTGTCGTGGAGGCGGAGCGGACCCCCCGACCCAGGCACGGCGGGCAGGAACGGCGACGGC
>JBDTXF010000296.1:0-4629 GCA_040006355.1 Nocardioidaceae bacterium
TGGAACCTCGTGCACCTCGTCGCCGCCGTCATCGGCGTCCTCGCCGACGTCGTCGAGCACGACGACGTGGGTGCGGATGCCCTGCTGGGCAAGGACTTCAGCCACATCATCCTCTCGCCGGGACCGGGCAGCCCCGACGACCTGCGCGACTTCTCGGTGGGACGCGAGGTGCTGCTGCGCGCCGAGGTGCCGGTCCTCGGCGTCTGCCTGGGACTGCAGGGCCTGGTCTCCGCGTACGGCGGGCGCGTCGGCCGGATCGAGCCGGCCCACGGCGAGGTGGCGCTCGTGGAGCACGACGGCAGCGGTGCGTTCGTCGGGCTGCCGTCCCCGTTCCACGCGGTCCGCTACCACTCGCTCGCGGCTCTCTCGCTGCCGGACGTGCTGCGCCGCACGGCGTGGTGCGACAGCGCCGAAGGACCGGTCGTGATGGGGGTGGCACATCGCCACAAGCCCTTGTGGGGCGTGCAGTTCCACCCCGAGTCGATCCTCACCGAGCACGGCGAGCTGCTCGTCGCGAACTTCCTGGGGTGCACGTGAGCACCGACCCCGTCGAGGACTTCGTCGCGCTGGCAGCGCGTCACGAGCGGATGTTCTGGCTCGACGGCGGTGGGTCGCGGGCCTGGTCCGGCCGGCGCTCGATCCTCGGCGGGCTGCATGAGAAGGACGTGTCCCTCACCTACGACGCCGATGCACGGCAGGTGACCCGGCACCAGCACGGGGGCAGCGAGGTGGTCGGCGACGACCCGTTCGTGGTGCTCGCTGCGGAGGTCGCACGCGACGCCGGCGACCCGCGCGTCAGCTGGGTCGGCTACTTCGGCTACGCCTGCCGTCCCGACCTGCCGGCCACCACCACCGGTTCGGCGGTGCCGGACGCCGTCTGGATGCGGCTGCGCGACCCGGTGTTCGTCGAGCACGAGCCCGGGCCGGCGACCATGCTGGGGTCGCATGGCGGTGCGCCGGCCGTGCCGCCGGACTACGCCGCCGCGCTCGAGGCGGTGCAGCACCAGCTGAGGAGTGGCAACAGCTATGAGGTCAACCTGACCTACCGGGAGCAGCTGGGCTCGCCCGTCGACCCGGTGACCGCCTACCTGCGGCTGCGCACGGCCAGCCCCGCGCCGTACGCCGGGTTCCTGCGGCACCACGGCGTGCACCTGCTCAGCTCGAGCCCGGAGCGGTTCGCGACCCTCGGCCGCGACGGGTGGCTGGAGACCAAGCCGATCAAGGGCACCACGCCGCGAGGGGCGACTGCGGCCGAGGACGCGGCGCAGCGGCACTCGCTCGCCACGGACCCGAAGTACCGCGCCGAGAACCTGATGGTCGTCGACCTGCTCCGCAACGACCTCTCGACGGTGTGCGACCCGGGCACCGTCGAGGTGCCGGTGCTGATGGAGGTCGAGTCCTACGCCTCGGTGCACCAGCTCGTCTCGACCGTGCGCGGGCGCCTCCGCGCGGGCGTCGGGACGGTCGAGGCCCTGCGTGCGCTGTTCCCGGCCGGGTCGATGACCGGCGCCCCCAAGCTGCGGACCATGCGGATCATCGAGGAGGTGGAGCGCTCGGCACGCGGGGTGTACGCCGGCGCGTTCGGCTGGGTCGGCGCGGACGGGCGTGCGGACCTGGGGGTGGTGATCCGCTCGCTGGTGGCCATCCGCGACGGCGCCGGCTGGCGCTACGAGCTCGGCACCGGGGGCGGGATCACGGTGCGCTCCGAGGTCGCCCAGGAGTACGCCGAGACCCGCTGGAAGGCGGACCGGCTGCGGGCGGCCGTCCGCCCCTGAGATTCCGGAGGTCAGCTGCCCGTTGACCCGCCGTCGCTGTCCAGCTTCACCGACACGGTGCGGGAGCCGTTCCCCTGGGTGACCACCGTGAGCGCGACGGTGTCACCGGGACGGTGGCCCCGGATCGTGGCCACCAGGGACTCCGACCCGGTGATCACCTGGCTGTCCACCTTGGTGATCACGTCGCCCTTCTTCAATCCCGCCTGCTGCGCCGCGGAGCCCTGGGTGACCGTCTGGACGCCGGCTCCGGTGAGCAGGCCGTTGTCGCTGGACGCGTCCGTGACCGAGACCCCCATCTTGGCGTGGGTCGGCGTCTCGCCCTTGCGGAGCTGCTGGACGACCGGCCAGATGTTGTCGATCGGGATCGCGAAACCGAGGCCGATCGAGCCGCCCGACGAGGACGACATGCTGCCGTCGGACGCCGTGCGGATCGAGGAGTTGATGCCGACCACGTCGCCGTTCAGGTCGACGAGTGGGCCACCGGAGTTGCCCGGGTTGATCGCGGCGTCGGTCTGGATGGCGGGGTACGTCGTGTCGGTGGCCTGGCCACTCTGGCTCTGGTCCTGCGAGCCGACGGAGACCGGGCGGTTCAGGGCACTGACGATGCCGCTGGTGACGGTCGCCTCCAGACCGTACGGCGACCCGATGGCGACCACGTTCTCGCCGACGGCGACCTGCGTCGAGGTGCCGATCGTGGCGGGCTGCAGCCCCGAGACACCCTCGGCCTTGATCACGGCGAGGTCGGTGTCGGGGTCGGTGCCGAGGATGGTGGCCTTCTTGGCCGAGCCGTCGTTGAAGCTCACGGTGATCTGGCCGCTCTGGCCGGCGACCGAGGCCACGTGGTTGTTGGTCAGGATCTCACCGTCGGAGCTGATCACGATGCCCGAGCCGGAGCCCTGCTCCTGGGAGTTCGCGACGTTGATCTTCACCACCGAGGGGAGCACCGAGGAGGCGACCTTCTCCACGGAGTCGGCGGCGGGCGCGACCTGCTTGCGGTTCACGACGTCGGAGCTGGTCGTGCCGGAGGCCGTCGACGTCGTCGACGCGGTGTCGGCCGAGGGTCCGTCGACCAGCCGGAACCCCGCGGCACCGGCCACCCCGGCGACGCCGCCGACCACCAGCGCGGCGGCCAGGAGACCGGCGATCACACCTGCGCCCGGTCGACCGCCCGGTCGACGCGACCCGGAGGTGCGGTCGGTGCGCCCCGGCTGCTCGCCGGGGTCCCCGGAGAAGCCGAGTCCACCGAAGGAGGCGGTGTCCCGGTGGACGTCGGGGGTGGGCTCGTCGTAGCGGTGCCGGGTGCTCTCGCTCTCCGGGGGTCGGGGCTCCGGCGCCGGGGTGCCGGGCACGCGGTCGCCCTCAGGTGTCCACCCGTCGCGGATCGGCTGGGTGTCGTCGTTTTCGCCCTGGGGGGTCCACTCGGTCATGGCTCAAGCATCGTCCAGCATGCTTAAGCACCACTGAGAGTGCCCTGGGACCCGGCCGTGACTGCGCTGTCCGGCGTGGGCTCGGGCGCGCCGGGCAGCGTCATCGAGAAGGCCGCCCCACCCTCGGGGCCGCGGCCCACACCCACCGTGCCGCCGTGCCGCTCGGCCACCTGACGCACGATCGAGAGCCCGAGCCCGGAGCCCGGCATCGTCCGCGACTCCGTGGAGCGGTAGAACCGGTCGAACACGTGCGGCAGGTCCGCCTCGGCGATGCCGTGGCCCTGGTCGGCGACCACGAGCGACCCGGCGACGAGCGACACGCTGACCACGCCGAGCGGCGGGCTCCACTTGGCGGCGTTGTCGAGCAGGTTGGTGACGGCCCGCTCGAGAGCGGCAGCGTCCCCCTCGACCCACCAGGGCTCGGCGCGCAGGTCGAAGCGCAGGCTGCTCGCCCGGCGGCGGACGCGCTGGACGGCACGGTCGGCGATCTCCGCGAGGTCGACCTCGTCCAGCAGCACCTGGGAGGGCTGCTCGCGGGCGAGCTCGGTGAGGTCGCCGATCAGGGTGGTCAGCTCCTCGATCTGGAACCGCACGTCGTCGAGCAGCTCCTGGCGGGAGGTCGCCGAGAGGCCGCCCTGCCGGTCGGCCTGGGTCAGCAGGTCGAGGTTGGTGCGCAGCGAGGTCAGCGGGGTGCGGAGCTCGTGGCCGGCGTCGGCGACGAGCTGGCGCTGGCGGTCCCGCGAGGCCGACAGCGCGGTCAGCATCGCGTTGAAGGCGCGGGCCAGCCGGGCGATCTCGTCGTTGCCCTCGACCTCGATCGGGTCGAGCTTCTCGGTGCGGGCGATGTCCTCCGCGGCCTCGGTCAGCCGGCGCACCGGCCTCAGGCCGTTGCGGGCCACGCCCCAGCCCGCGAGCGACGCGGCGATCACCCCGGCGAGCCCGAAGATGAACATCACCAGGCCCAGCCGGTCCAGGGTGTTCTCGTTGGCGTCCAGCGACTGGGCCACGACCAGCGCGATGCCGTCGGTCACCGTGGGCACGGTGGCCACCCGGTAGTCGCCGTCGCTGGTCGCGATGGTCCGGCAGGAGTAGCGGGTCGTCCCCCGGGCGACGGCCAGCTCCTGGCTGCCCAGCACGATGCGCGACGTGTTCGGTCCACGGGTCGTGACCGCGCGGCCGTTGGAGAACAGGTAGCCGAACTTGGTGTCGGTCGCGCCCTGCATGAAGGCGGGGATGTCGCTGAGGGTGGTCTCCGAGGGTGGGTACCGCGCGGCGGCGTAGGCCCGGCGGTGCAGCGAGTCGTCCAGCGAGGCCTGGAGCTGGTGCCGCACCGTGAGGTACGCCGCGAGCGCGACGATCGCGACCGCGAGGCCGACCGCGATCGTGGTCAGCAGGATCACCCGGCTGGCCAGCGAGCGCCGGTAGCG
>JBDTXF010000297.1:0-4621 GCA_040006355.1 Nocardioidaceae bacterium
CCTGGTCACCAAGTCCAACCTGATCCTCGGCATGGGTGAGACCCGCGAGGAGATCTCGCAGGCGCTCAGCGACCTGCACACGGCCGGCTGCGAGCTGGTCACGATCACCCAGTACCTCCGGCCCTCGCTGCGCCACCATCCCATCGAGCGGTGGGTCAAGCCCGAGGAGTTCGTCGAGCTCGAGGAGGAGGCCGGCGAGATCGGCTTCGCCGGGGTGATGTCCGGACCGCTGGTGCGCTCCTCCTACCGCGCCGGCCGGCTCTACCAGCAGGCGGTCTCCGCCCGCGCCGACCAGCCCGCCCACCAGCCCGCCTGAAGCAGCCGACCCGGCCACCGGGTCTGCGAGAATGACCCCTCCAGTCGGCACAGAAGAGAACTGCAGAGGCACCACCTGATGGCCAAGAACGACCAGCCGGAGAAGAAAGAGGGCCGGCTCAAGCAGATGCGCACGGTCTACACGATGACGCGTGAGACCGACCGGAGGATCGGGCTGATCCTGCTCGGGGTCTTCGTGGGCGTCGCCGCGGTGGCCTTCGCACTGTTCTGGTTCCTGATCCCCGGCGGCCTGGTCCTCGACATCATCACCTCGGTGCTGATCGGCGTGCTCGCCACCCTGATCCTCTTCGGCCGGCGTGCCCAGAAGGCGCAGTACGCCCAGATCGAGGGTCGCCCCGGTGCCGCGGCCGCCGCGCTCGGTCAGCTGCGCCGTGGCTGGAAGGTCGAGCCCGGCATCGCCTTCAACCGCAACCAGGACCTCGTCCACCGCGTGGTCGGCCCTCCGGGCATCGTCCTGGTCGGCGAGGGCAACCCGCACCGCCTCAAGGCGCTGCTCGCGACCGAGCGGCGCAAGCACGAGCGGGTCACCTCCGAGACCCCGATCCACGAGGTGATCAGCGGCTCCGGCGAGGGCGCCGTGCCGATCCCCCGACTGACCAAGCACGTCACCAAGCTCGGTCGGGCGATCAAGCCCGCCGAGATGACCGACGTCCTGCAGCGGCTGCGCGCGCTCGACGCCACCCGGTCGAACATCCCGATCCCGAAGGGGCCGGTGCCCGCCAACCTCAAGGGTGCCCGCCAGAACATGCGCGGCCGCTGACCCGGTGGGCACCCGGCCCACCGAAGAGCCCGCCGCTCGGCACGCTCCTGGACCCATCCGCGGCGCAGACCAGGACGAACACCTCACATGACGGACTCCACCCAGGACCGCCCGACCGTCGCCGTGATCGGCGGTGGCGTCTCCGGCCTCACCGCGGCCTACCTGCTGCAGCGGACCCACCACGTCACCTTGTTCGAGGCCGACGACCGGGTCGGCGGCCACGCCCACACCCACGACGTGCCACTGAGCGATGGCAGCACGGCTCCGGTCGACTCCGGCTTCATCGTGCTGAACGACCGCACCTACCCGCTGCTGCGCCGGCTGTTCGCCGAGCTGGGGGTGCAGACCCGCCCCACCGAGATGAGCATGAGCATCTCGTGTGACCAGTGCGGGCTCAACTACGTGGGGGGTCGCCAGGCGCCCGGCATCTTCGCCCAGCGCCGACGGGTCCTCGACCCGACCTTCCTGCGCATGCTCCTCAGCATCCGGCGCTTCCAGAAGGCCGCTCTCGCGCTGCTCGACGACGACCGGCACAGCACCCTCACCTATGGCGAGTTCCTCGCGCAGCACGGGTTCGGGGAGCACTTCGTCACCCACTACGCGCTGCCGATCGTGTCCTGCGTGTGGTCGATGGGTCACCAGGAGGCGATGGCCTACCCCGCGTCGTACCTCTTCGCGTTCTTGAACCACCACGGCTTCCTGGTGCTGGGCGACGCCCCGACGTGGCACACCGTGGTGGGCGGCTCCCGGGCCTACGTCACCAAGATCACCGAACAGCTCGACGTGGTCCGGGTCGGCACCCGGGTCTCGGCGGTCAGCCGCAAGCCCGACGGGGTGGAGATCGACACCGTGGGCGGGGAGCACTCCAGCTTCGACAAGGTCGTCCTGGCCACGCACGCGGACGACGCGCTGCGTCTGCTGACCGACGCCGACGAGGTCGAGGAGACCGTGCTCGGCACCTTCGGCTACTCCACCAACGTGGCGTGGCTGCACCGTGACGAGTCAGTGCTGCCCGCGCGCCGGTCCGGGCGGGCGAGCTGGAACTACCGGCTCGACGCCTGCGGGACGCTCTCGGACCGCAGCAAGGTGTCCTACTGGATGAACCTCCTCCAGGGGCATCCGGAGTCCGACCCGCTGATCGTCACGCTGAACCCCGACGACCGGCACGCGCCGGCCGACCCGATCGCCACGATGACCTACCGGCACCCCACCTACACCGCCGAGTCGGTCACCGCGCAGGCACACCTGCCCTCGTTGAACGGCTCGCGGGTCGCCTTCGCCGGCGCCTACCACGGCTGGGGCTTCCACGAGGACGGCTGCCGCTCGGGTGTCGAGGCCGCCCAGGCCCTCGGGGTGACCTGGTGAGCGCCGCCCCGGCGACCGCCCCGGCCTTCGTGCACGCACGGGTGACCCACCGCCGCACCCGACCCTTCACCTACGCGTTCGACGCGGCGACGCCGATGTGGCTGGTGGACGTCGACGACCCGGACGCCGCGTTCCCCCGCTGGCTGCGCCGGCTCGCGTCGATCCGGAGCGAGGACCACTTCGCCGCCGACGACCTCCGCCCGCTGCCCGAGAAGATCCGGGGCTATCTCGACGCGCAGGACATCACGTGGTCCGCGCACCGGGTGCTGATGCTCGCGAACGCCCGCTCCCTCGGCTACGTGTTCGACCCGCTGTCGACGTACTTCTGCTTCGACGCGGCCGGGCGACTCGAGGGTGTCCTGGCGGAGGTCCACAACACCTACGGCGAGCGGCACTGCTACCCGCTCGACGTCGCGGCGCAGTCGCCGGCGCAGGTCGACAAGGACTTCTACGTCTCGCCGTTCTTCGCCGTCGAGGGCCGCTACGACATCCGCACCCGGTTGACCGGGTCCAAGGTCGCCGTCGGCATCTCGCTGACCCAGGACACGCCGGCCGGCGAGGAGACCGTCTTCACCGCGTCGGTGACCGGCGACCTGCGCCCCGCCACCCCCGGTCGCGTCCTGCGCGCGGTCGCCCGCAACCCGCTCCCCTCCCAGCGCGTCTCCGCGCTGATCCGCTGGCACGGCATCCGGCTCTGGCTGAGACGCCTTCCCGTGGTCCCACGACGGCCGCACCAGGCCCCGAAAGGAATGGCATGACCACCACCCTCGAACCTCACGTCACCGCGACCTCGGAGCAGCTGCCGCCCGCCCCGGCGTACGGCGTGCGCGCGACGATCGCCCGCGAGGTCGTGAAGCGGATCCTGCGCGGCGTACCGGTGACGGCGCGCCTGGTCGGCGGACAGGTCTATGGCGCACCGATCCTCGAGGGTCGTCCGACCCTGCAGATCGACCAGCCGGCGGCCTTCTTCGCCCGGCTGTCCCACAGCCCGATGATCGGCATCGGCGAGTCCTACATGGCGCGGGAGTGGACGGTCGCCGACGGCACCGACCTCGCTGATGCGCTGGCGCCGTTCGCGGAGAAGCTCACCGACCTGATCAAGCCGGTGTTCTACAAGCTGCGGCACACGGTGCTCCCCCGCGGGCTCAACCCGGCGAACACCAAGGACGGGGCGCGCAAGAACATCGAGGCGCACTACGACCTCTCCAACGAGATGTTCCAGCAGTTCCTCGACCCGTCGCTGTCCTACTCCTCCGCGCTTTTCGAGTCCCTCGACAGCCCGCCGACCCTCGACGACCTCGAGGCCGCCGAGCTGCGCGAGGTCGACGCGATCCTCGACTCGGCCGGCGTGGTCGATGGCTCGCGCGTCCTCGAGATCGGCACCGGCTGGGGCACCCTGGCGATCCGGGCCGCCGAGCGCGGTGCGAGCGTCACCACGGTGACCCTGTCGGTCGAGCAGGCGGCGCTGGCCCAGCAGCGGGTGGACCGGGCCGGGGTCGGCGGGCTCGTCGAGGTCGCGGTCCGCGACTACCGAGACCAGGAGGGCTCCTTCGACGCCGTCGTGTCGGTGGAGATGATCGAGGCGGTCGGCGAGGAGTACTGGCCGACGTACTTCGCCAAGATCGACGCACTGCTCGCGCCCGGTGGCAAGGCGGCGATCCAGGCGATCCTGATCGCCGACCACCGGATGGTGGCGACCCGCAACACCTACACCTGGATCCACAAGTACATCTTCCCCGGCGGCATGCTCCCCTCGACCGACGCCATCAGCCGGGAGGTGCGTGCCCACACCACGATGCACGTCTCCAACATCCGGCCGATGGGCAAGCACTACGCCCACACCCTGCGGCTGTGGCGCGAGCAGTTCGTGGCCAACTGGGCGCAGGTCCACGAGCTCGGCTTCGACGACCGGTTCTTCCGGATGTGGGAGTTCTACCTGGCCTACTGCGAGGCCGGCTTCCGCACCGGGTACCTCGAGGTCGCCCAGATCCGCATCGAGCGCTGACGCGCACGTCTCCACCCCACCCCGCCGAGTCGGCGCGTCTGCATGGCTCAACCCCGCCGAGTCGGCGCGTCCGCACGGCTCAACCCCGCCGAGTCGGCGCGTCCGCACGTCACGGTGCCCCGTGAGCCATGCAGACGCGCCGGGTCGGCACACGT
>JBDTXF010000298.1:0-4609 GCA_040006355.1 Nocardioidaceae bacterium
TGAGCGGTGACGCCCAGACCTTCCTCGCGAAGATCTGGGCGTCCCGCATCCACGTCCACCGCACCGACGCCGACGCACTCGTGGGGCTGCTGACCTTCGCCGACGTCGACCACCTGCTCACCTCCACGGCGATCCGCACGCCCGCCGTCCGTGTCGCGAAGAACGGCACCGTCCTGCCGGCATCCGCGTTCACCCGGCCGGCGACGCTGGCCGGGCAGTCGCTGAGCGGGCTGGTCGACCCGCGCAAGGTCTTCGACCTCTTCGACGACGGCGCGACCGTCGTGCTGCAGGGACTGCACCGCTACTGGCAGCCGCTGGGTGCGCTGGTCGCGGAGCTCGAGCTGGCGCTGGGACATCCCTGCCAGGCCAACGCCTACCTGACGCCGCCCGCCTCGCAGGGCTTCGCGGTGCACGAGGACAGCCACGACGTCTTCGTGTTCCAGACCCACGGCAGCAAGGTGTGGGAGGTGCACGAGGGTGGCGAGAGGCAGACCGTCGTGCTGGAGCCCGGGGTGAGCATGTACCTCCCGACCGGCACCCCGCACGCCGCCCGGGCGCAGGAGTCGGTGTCCCTGCACGTGACCATCGGCATCAACCAGGTGACCTGGAGGAACGTCCTCGAGCGGGCGCTGGCCGGCACCCTGGAGGAGGCGGGGACCCAGCACCTGCCGGCGGGCTACCTCGAGGACCCGTCCCTGCTGGCCGACGGCCTGGCGGACCGTCTGGAGACGCTCGCCACCGCCCTGCGCGACCTCGACCCGGCGGCGGTCGCGGACTGCGAGGTGCGCCGGTTCCTGACCGGACGGACCCTGTGGCAGAGCGGCGGACTGCTCGACCGCGCAGCCCAGCGCGTCCTGTCCGATGCCTCGGTCCTGCGGCGTCGTCCCGGTCACCCCTGCGTGCTCGTCCCCGAAGGCGACCGGCTGCGGGTCCTCCTCGGCGACCGCGAGCTGGTGATGCCGGGCCGGCTGGCCGAGGTGCTCGACGTGGTCCGCGCGGCGGGGTCGTTCACCCCGGCGGACCTGGCCGACCACCTCGACGAGGCGAGTCGGCTCGTCGTCTGCCGCCGCCTGGTGCGCGAGGGCCTGCTCGAAGTCGTCCGATGAGCTTCCGCTGCGCCGCGGCCAGCGTGGACCGCGACGAGCCGGCGGCCGGCTCCGCGTCCACGGTCCGCGCGTTCCTGCTCGTCGAGAACGCCGGCCCCTGGGGCGTCGACGCGCTGCGCGACGCCCGGCTGCCGGACGAGGTCAAGGACGGCCTGCGCTCGCGGGCCGCCCGGGCCGGCGTGCGGGTGCTGCTGATCCGCCGGCACCGCGGGACACCCGTGACGGCCGGGCTTCGGGTCTTCGCGGCGTGGGCGGACCCGCATGCGCCCTGGCTGGAGACCACGACGGTCGCCGCGCCGGAGGTGCTGGTCGACCTCGACCTCGAGGCCCTGGGCCGAGGAGCCTCTCCGGGTCTGACCCCGACCCTCGACCCGGTCTTCTGCGTCTGCACGCACGGCCGTCACGACGCCTGCTGCGCGGAGCTCGGACGGCCCACCGCCAGCGCGCTCTCGGCGGCGCACCCCGACCAGACCTGGGAGGTCTCGCACGTCGGGGGCGACCGGTTCGCGGCCAACGTGCTGGTGCTGCCCGACGGTCTCTACTACGGCCGGGTGCCCGCCGCGGATGCGGGCGAGCTCGGCACCCGCCACCTCGCGGGGCAGCTGAGCCTCGACCGGCTCCGCGGCCGGTCCGGCTTCGGCTTCGCGGTCCAGGTCGCCGAGGTCGGCCTGCGCCGGGAGCTGGGCGAGACCCGCACCGGCGCCGTGCGGCTCGTCTCCTCGTCCCGGTCGGGCGCCGACACCACGGTCGTGCTCGGCGTGGACGGCACGACGTACGCCGTGGTGGTGCGGAGCACGCCCGGCACCGAGGAGCACCGGCTGACCTGCCGGGCGACCCGTCCGAACCTGGCACCGGCCTATGAGGTGGTCTCGGTCCGTCGCGCCTGAGCGCCTCCGTGGCGGCTGCGCTGGTGCCACGATGGGTCCATGGGCCCAGCCGTCAGCGTCGTCGGTCTCCGCAAGTCGTTCGGCCGCACGGTCGCGCTCGACGGACTCGACCTCGAGGTGCGCACCGGCGAGGTGCACGGGTTCCTCGGGCCCAACGGCGCGGGCAAGTCGACGACGATCCGGGTGCTGCTCGGCCTGCTGCGGGCCGACGGCGGGGAGGTCCGGCTGCTCGGCGGGGACCCGTGGCGGGAGGCTGCCACGCTGCACCGGAGGCTGGCCTACGTCCCCGGCGAGGTGAGCCTGTGGCCGGGGCTCACCGGTGGTGAGACGATCGACCTGCTGGGCCGGCTGCGGGGTGGCCACGACCCGCGGCGTCGCACCGAGCTCCTGGAGCGCTTCGACCTCGACCCGACCAAGAGGACCCGCAGCTACAGCAAGGGCAACCGGCAGAAGGTCGCCCTGGTGGCCGCCCTGGCCTCCGACGTGGAGCTGCTGCTGCTCGACGAGCCCACCTCGGGGCTCGACCCGCTGATGGAGTCGGTGTTCCAGGACTGCGTGCGCGAGGGGACGGGACAGGGCCGCACCGTGCTGCTGTCCAGCCACATCCTGGCCGAGGCCGAGGCGCTCTGCGACCGGGTCAGCATCATCCGGGCCGGCCGCACGGTCCAGCACGGCACGATGGGCGAGCTGCGGCACCTGACCCGGACCACGGTGGTCGCCGAGACCGACCAGGCGCCCGACCGGCTCGCCACGCTGCCGGGGGTGGCGCACGTCGAGCACCACGACGGGCGGGTCGGCTTCGACGTGGACACCGAGCACCTCGACGCGGCGATGCGCTACCTCGCGCCGCTGGGCATCCGGTCGCTGGTGAGCCACCCGCCGACCCTGGAGGAGATCTTCCTGCGCGAGTATGGCGAGCAGGTGCCGTGACGCCCCGCGGCCTGGAAGGCACCGGTGGCCTGCTCCGGCTGGCTGCGCGTCGCGACCGGGTGCGGCTGACCGTCTGGGTGCTCGCGCTGACCGCCGTCACCTACCTCTCCGGCTCCGCGATGGGCACCGCCTTCCCGACCCCGGCCTCGATCCGGGCCTACGCCGACTCAGCGGCCGCGTCACCGGCCGTCGTCGCGATGGCGGGTCCGCCCATCGCCCTGGACACACTGCCCGGCATCGTGATCAGCAAGGTCTCGCTGACCTGCATCGTGGGCATGGTCCTGCTCGCGGAGCTGACCGTCGTACGGCACACCAGGCGTGAGGAGGAGGACGGCCGCAGCGAGCTGCTGCGCGCCACCATGGTCGGCCGGCACGCCGGGTCCGCCGCCGCCCTGGCCCTGGCCACCGGCGGGTCGGTGCTGGTCGGTGCGGGCACCGCCGTGGCCCTGCTCGGCGCGACGGTGCCCGCCTCGGCCGCCTGGCTGTTCGGCGCGGGCATCACCGCCCTGGGTGGTGTCGTCGCGGCCGGGACACTGGTGCTGGCCCAGCTCTTCACCCGCGCGCGGACCGCACTCGGCGCCGCGCTCGCGCTCCTCGGTGCGGCCTACCTGATCCGCGCGGCCGGAGACGTGCAGGGCAGCCGGCTGGTGTGGCTCTCGCCGATCGGCTGGTCCCAGGCCACCCACCCGCTCGGGGACGAGCGGTGGTGGCCGCTGCTGGTCCCGCTCGCTGCCTCGGTGGCCCTGGTGCTCCTCGCGACCATGCTGGAGGACCACCGCGACGTCGGGGCCGGACTGGTGCCTTCGCGCCCAGGCGCGGCATCCGCCTCTCGCACCCTGTCCGGCCCGGTCGGGACGGCCTTCCGGCTGCAGCGCGGGATGCTCCTCGCCTGGACGGTCGGCCTGTTCGTGCTGGGCGTGGCCACCGGATCGCTGGCGGACACGGTGCGCGACATGGCGCGGGGCAACCCGACCCTGGAGAGGTACCTCTCCTCGACCGGTCAGGGGTCGCTGACCGACACCTACCTGTCCACCATGCTGCTGGTGTCGGCCCTGCTGTCTGCGGGCTTCGCGGTGTCCTCGACCGCCCGGCTGCGCTCCGAGGAGACCTCGGGACGGCTCGAGCTGCTGCTCTCGACCGGGCTGGACCGCACCCGGTGGCTGCTGGGCTCGCTGGTGGTCACGGTCCTCGGCACCCTCACCGTCGTCCTCGCGTCCGGGCTCGGGACCGGGCTGGCCTTCGGGGTGGTGGCCTCCGACGCGAGCCAGCCGCTCCGGCTGGCCGCCCTGAGCCTGGTCTATGTGCCGGCGGTGCTCGCCACGGCAGGGCTCGCGGTGCTGCTGGTCGGCTGGCGACCCGAGTGGATGGGCCTCGCCTGGGCCGCCCTCGGAGGCTGCTTCGTGATCGGCTGGCTGGGTGGGCTGATCTCGCCGCCCCGCTGGCTGGAGCGGCTCTCGCCGTACTGGCAGACGCCCGCGGTCCCGGTCGACCCGGTCACCTTGACCGCCCCACTGCTGATCACCCTGGCCGCCCTCCTGCTGGTCGCGCTCGGGGCGCTCGGCCTCCGCCACCGTGACCTCCGCTGAGGCGCGCGTTCCTGCGGGTCTCACCCCGCCCAGGCGCGCGGTGCTGCGCGCCCCACCATGCCCAGGCGCGCGGTGCTGCGTGCCCCACCATGCCCAGGCG
>JBDTXF010000299.1:0-4605 GCA_040006355.1 Nocardioidaceae bacterium
TGGACCTCTTCGGCAAGCGCGGCACGGGCCTGAAGCCGCTGACCTACCGTGCCGCTTCCCTGACGCTCGTCCTCGAGGCCCTGGTCGTCGTCGCGGTGTTGGCTGTCGTGGTCGCGGGCAGCCAGCTGTCGCCCAGGCTGGTGGTCCTGCGCCTCACCCCGGACGTCGTCTTGATCACCGCGCTGTGGGTGAGCGGGCTGTGGCTGGTCCAGAGAGCCGGGCACGGCCTGCCCTGGCACAAGGGCGGCGAGGCACCCGACGCCAGCCCGCACCCGCCCGGTCCCCGTGTGCGCACCAAGGACGACGGCTCGCGGAGCTCTGGTTCGAGCGGCTCGGGTCGCCCGCGACGTTCGACGACGACCACGACGCTGCTGTTCGCGGGTTCGGCTGCAGTGACGTTGGTGGCCGGTGTCGTGCTCGAGAGAGCGGGAGAGGCTGCGGCGTCTCGGATCGGCATGTCCGGGGTGCTCTTCGGGGCCACCGTCCTCGCGCTCGCCACCTCTCTGCCCGAGATCTCCACCGGGCTTCAGGCGGTGCGTCAGGGCGACGACAACCTTGCGGTGAGCGACATCTTCGGTGGCAACGCGTTCCTGCCGGTGCTGTTCCTGGTCGCGACCGTGATCACCGGCGAGGCGGTCCTCCCGGCCCTGACCGGCCGCGACATCTACCTGACCGCATTCGAAGCGCTGCTGACCCTGGTGTACGCCGTCGGCTCGGTGTTCCGCCCGCAGCGCCGCGTCCTGGGCATGGGACCGGACTCGCTGGGGAACATCGCGCACCCCCGCCGACGTGGACAGGTCCGTCGCTCCGGGCTACCAGCCCAGGGATGAGGGAGCGGCGGCAGGGATGTTCGGCTCCTCCGCCGCGTGCGCGAACGCCGCGAAGACCGAGACCAGCTCGTTGCGCTCGCGGTCGGGCATCCGGCGCAGGATGCGCGCGATCTCTCGACGTCTGTTCGCCGTCACGTCATGGACGACGCGGAGACCCTCCGGGGTCAGGGACAGCATGACCTCGCGGCGGTTGTCCGGGTTCTCCTGGCGCGACACCAGATCGCTGTTCACCAGGCGGTCGACGCTCCGCAGTGCCGTCGACGGGGTCACTTCCAACCGTTCGGCAAGCCGGTTGAGGTTTGCCCCGACCTCGCTCTCGAGCACGACGAGAGTCCGGAACTGCGTGATGGTCAGCCGGTCCTCGACATCGGCCAGCGACCTCGCCGACACGGCGACCAGGGCCCGGGACGCGGTCAGGACCGCGGACACGACCTGATCGGTCGCTGTCGGCTGCTTGCTTCGCCCTCGGGTCATGCAGCCCCCTCGACTTCATTCCTGGATGCAAGTGTTGCATACTGCAACAGTGCAGCGATCCTACAGTCCCCGCGAGCTCGTGCGTGCGTTGCGCACCTCGGACAGCGGGCTGCTGTTGCTGTCCCTGCTGATCGGCGCCGGCGCCGGTGTCGGTGCTGTCGCGTTCCGATGGCTGATCACAGCGTTCACGGTGGCCCTGTCTGGTCACACCGACTTCACGGCAGCGACGTCGTACACCAACCCGCTCGTGCCGGGGCTGGGTCGCTGGTTCGTGGTCCTGGCCCCCGTGGTGGCGGGTCTGCTCTACGGCCCGCTGGTGCACGTCTTCGCCCGGGAGGCGCGCGGTCACGGTGTCCCCGAGGTGATGTTCGCCGTTGCGCGACGCGGTGGCCGCATCCCCCCACAGGTCGCCGCGGTCAAGGCGCTGGCCTCTGCCCTGTGCATCGGGGGTGGCGGTTCGGTCGGCCGCGAGGGCCCGATCGTGCAGATCGGTGCCGCCCTCGGCTCGACCCTCGGTGGGATCGTCAAGGTTCCCGAGCCACGACGTCGGGTGCTGGTCGCGTGCGGGGCCGCCGGGGGCATCGCCGCCACCTTCAACGCCCCGTTGGCGGGCGTGTTCTTCGCGATGGAGCTGATCCTGGCCGACTTCGCCGCTCAGTCCTTCGGCATGGTGGTGCTCGCCTCCGTGACCGCGAGCGTGATCGGACGCGCCGCCCTGGGCAACGAGCCCTTCCTGAGCCTGCCCACGTTCACCGTCCACCACGTCTGGGAGTTCGTCCTGTTCGCCGTCCTCGGAGCTCTGGCCGGGGCCGTCGGGGTGGGGTTCACCCGGGTGCTGTACGCCATCGAGGACGCGTGTGACTGGGCTTGGCGAGGCCCGGAGTGGCTTCGCCCCGCGGTGGGTGGCCTGCTGCTCGGCGGGCTGCTGCTCGTCCTGCCCCAGATGTATGGCGTCGGCTACCCGGTCCTCGGCAACAGTGTCGCCGGTCGCTATGGCATCGGGTTCCTGCTGCTGTTGCTGGTCGCCAAGATGGTCGCCACGAGCCTGACCATCGGCATCGGCGGGTCTGGCGGTGTCTTCGCACCGAGCCTGTTCATCGGCGCGATGCTCGGCTCGGCCTTCGGGCAGGGCCTGGACCAGCTCCATCCAGGGATCACGGGCGGGGCCGGCACCTACGCACTGATCGGCATGGGGGCAGTGTTCGCCGGGGCGGCCAGGGCTCCGATCACGGCCCTGATCATCATGTTCGAGCTGACCGGGGAATACACCATCATCCTGCCCCTCATGGTCGCGATCGTGCTGGCCACCGGGGTCAGCCACCTGCTCACCGAGGACACGATCTACACCCTGAAGCTGCGACGTCGCGGCGTCGACCTCACCGAGCTCCCAGCGACCTACCGGATGCGCACGACCACCGCCGGGTCGGTCATGACACCGGTCGGGCCTACCGTGCAGGCAGACATCCCGGTGGCGGCGCTGGCCGCGCAGCTGGTCCACGCCGTGCACGGCCAGCTCCCCGTGGTCGACACAGACGGCGTCTACCTCGGGGTCGTCACCGCACGAACGGTTGCGGAGGACCTTGCCAGCGGCGACAAGAGCGACCGCACGGCCAACGATGTCCTCGAGTGGCCCATCCCGGTCGCTGCGGACGGCTCCCTCCAGAGCGCCATGGACGCCCTCGAACGCGACGCCGCCACGGCCGTCCCGGTCTGCACCGACGACGGCCAGAGGATCGTCGGATGGATGACCTCCGAACACCTCCTGGCCGCCCTGCGCGGCCCTCTCACCGAGGGCAAGACCTGATCCCCTCCGGACGGGAGCCGGTGCCTATCGAACCGCTCGCACACGGTTGTTGCGGGCGTTGTGCTCGAGCTCGACCAGGCCGAGGTGCTCGAGGACCGGAGGGACGTAGTTGCCGAAGCGACCCCGGTAGCCCTTGCGAAGGCCGTACCAGCCGCCGACGGGATTGTCGGCTGAGCGGGCCCAGCCCTCCACCGTCCCGGGCCTGGCTTCCTTCTGCTCGTCGGCGTTGCCCAGCTCGATCCAGTCGCCGTGCTCGGCGAGCATGTCCCGGAGGTCATCTACGCAGCGCAGCAGATAGCTCAAGGTGGTGGATCCCACCCGGATCATCAAGACCGGCGGGTCGGCGCTCTCGTCGCGCCAGGCGTCGAACTCCGACCTCCCCGGCGGGGTGGTCAGGATCCAGGGATCCTCGGCGGTTCCGGTTCCTTCGACGTGGTCGGGCATCTGGTCGGGCATCTGGTCGGGCATCTGGTCGGGCATCTGGTCGGGCATGGGCGTGACTCCACTCTCGCAGCGGTGAGGCCGGTGGTGGTCCTCGACGCTCATCATGGAGGATGCTTCCTGACATCGTGTGTCATGAATGCGTGAACGGAAGCGCCGAACGGAGTGTGGGGAGGGACCGATGCGTGCGGGAAGGCTGCTGCGCCTGGTGCTGGTGCTGCAGAACGGTGGACGGCTGACCGCGGGTGAGCTCGCCCGGCGCCTGGAGGTCTCGGAGCGGACGGTGCTGCGCGACATCGACGTGCTCTCCAGTGCCGGGATCCCGGTCTACGGGACGCGTGGCTCCGGCGGTGGCTTCCAGCTCCTCGACTCGTTCGAGCAGAGGATGCCGGCTGCACTGCCGGGGGTCGACGAGCCGACGGGACGGCTCCGTCGGGTCCGGGTCCGCGTCGCACCGGCAGCGCTGCGGCTGGCGCTGCTGACCGGCAGGCCCGACGGGTGGCGACCTCGCCCGCACGCCGACCCGCTGCCGGATCGCCCTGACTGGGTCGAGGGATCGTTCCGGTTCGACTCCCTCGACACCGCGGCTCGTGAGCTGGTGGCCCTCGGCGCCGATGTCGAGGTGCTGCTCGCCGTCGAGCTCCGGGAGACCATGGCCGCTGTGGGTCGGGGGATCACTCGCCTCCACCAGTCGGCGACAGCTCTGCCCGCGTCGAGCGAGGTCATTAGTTAGCGAGTTAGCCAAATATCTGCTAATGTTGCAAACAGAAGCACCAACCCACCTAAGAAGGAGTCTTGACATGGTCACCTCGGCCAAGCAGACAGAAACCACCACCCCCACCGCCTTCGAGCTCCCCTCGATCGAGGACGCCACCCAGCAGATGCGCGACCTCAACGAGAAGATGATCGAGTCCTCCAAGAACGTCGCCCTCACCGCCCTCGACGCGTTCGAGAAGGCGCTTCAGAGCGTCGGGGACCTCGAGAAGAAGGCCGCCTCGTCGACCCAGGTCGAGTGGATCACCGCGGCTGCCACCAGCCACGCGAAGTTCATGTCCG
>JBDTXF010000300.1:0-4573 GCA_040006355.1 Nocardioidaceae bacterium
TACCAGGACCTCGCGCTCTGCGACAACCTCGACATCGTCCAGAACATGTTCCTCGGGCGGGAGCGGCTCAGCGGCATCGTGCTCAACGAGAGCAGCATGGAGCAGTCCGCGGAGGAGACCCTGCGGTCACTGTCGGTGCGCACCGTGAAGTCGGTGCGCCAGCGGGTCGCCAGCCTGTCCGGCGGACAGCGGCAGACCGTGGCGATCGCCAAGGCGGTGCTGTGGAACTCCCGCGTGGTCGTCCTCGACGAGCCGACCGCCGCCCTCGGCGTGGCCCAGACCGCCCAGGTGCTCGCACTGGTGCGCCGGCTCGCCGACCGTGGCCTTGCGGTCGTGCTGATCTCGCACAACATGACCGAAGTCCTGCAGGTGGCGGACAGCATCGCCGTGCTCTACCTCGGCGAGATGGCTGCCCAGGTGCGGCGCAGCGACGTCAACCAGCGGGAGCTCATCGAGCTCATCACCACCGGCAGGCTCGAGGGCGGCGTCCCGCCCGGCGACCAGAAGGGCGCGAACGCATGACCCACGTCGACGACTCGAGCACCCCCACGAGCGACCCCCTGCACGAGGATCCCGAGGGCATCGCCGCGGTCGCCACCACCGTCCCGGTCGCCCGCTCGGCCGGTGACTACTTCAGCCTCTACCTCCAGCGCGTGCGCGGCGGAGAGATGGGCTCGCTGCCCGCAGTCGGTGGCCTCGTGGTCCTGGTCCTGCTGTTCTCGGCGATCCAGCCGACCTTCCGCGGCCTCTACAACTTCGGCAACATGCTCACCGAGGGCTCCGGGCCGATCCTGCTCGCGATGGGCCTGGTCTTCGTCCTGCTCCTCGGTGAGATCGACCTGTCCGCAGGGTTCGCCGGTGGGGTCTGCGCCGCGGTGATGGTGCGGCTGATGGTCGGCTACGACCAGCCCTGGCCGGTGACCATCGGGGCTGCTCTGGTGACCGGCATGGCGATCGGCCTGCTGATCGGCTGGCTGCGCACGAAGGTCCGCATACCGTCGTTCGTCGTCACGCTCGCGTTCTTCCTGGCCTTCCAGGGGGTCGCGCTGTTCATCGTGAACAACGGCAAGGGCGCCCATGGAGACGTCCGGATCACCGACAACGTCGTGCTCGCCTTCGAGAACTCCCAGATGCCTCGATGGGCGGGCTGGCTGCTCGCCGTCGTCATCATCGCCGGGTACGCCGCGGTGCGGCTCTCCGCACAGCGGGCCCGGGTCAAGCAGGGCCTGCTCGGCGAGCCGACCACCATCCTGGTCGCCAAGATCGGCGGGCTGGCCGTGGGCACGCTGCTCTTCGTCTACCTGCTCAACCAGAACCGCAACGTCAACAGCTCGCCGATCGCCACCAACGTCAACGGCACCATCAAGTTCGTCTCACCGCCGCGCGTCGAGGGCGTGCCGTGGGTGGTCCTGGTGCTGGTCGCCTTCTTCATCATCTGGACCTTCCTCCTGTCACGGACTCGCTACGGTCGCCACGTCTACGCCGTGGGTGGCAACGAGGAGGCCGCTCGACGGGCCGGCATCCCGGTCGACCGGGTGCGGATCTCGGTCTTCGTGATCTGTTCCTTCATGGCTGCGGTGGGCGGCATCATGATCGGCTCGAACGTCGCTGCGGTCAGCGTCCAGAACTACTCGGGAAACACCCTGCTGCTCGCGGTGGGCGCTGCCGTCATCGGCGGCACCAGCCTCTTCGGAGGCAAGGGCCGGGTGATGGACGCCATCGTCGGCGGTGCGGTCGTCGAGGTCATCCAGAACGGCATGGCCAATCTCGTGCAGGGCAACAACGGGTCGTCGGTGCAGTACATCGTCACCGGCATCGTGCTGTTGCTGGCCGCGGCCATCGACGCTCTCTCGCGGCGACGCGCCGGAGCCTCAGGCCTGGGGTGAGCCCCCCCGAGGCGTCGGGCGGCGCTGCGGTCTCGGCCGCAGCCCGCCCCGACGCGATCCGGCGGCACAACCTGGCGCTGATCCTGGGACAGGTCCACCGACACGGCGCCCTGACCCGGGCCGACCTCACCGCTCGGCTCGGGGTCAGCCGCTCCACCGTCGGCGCCCTGGTCTCGGACCTGACCCAGCTCGGGCTGGTGGAGGAGTCGGTGCCGACCGGCGGCGACCGGGTCGGGCGGCCCTCGCACGTCGTGGGCCCGCACTCGACGGGCCCTGTCGTGGTGGGCGTCGACGTCGACATCACCCACATCACCTCCGCGGCGGTCGGCATCGGCGGGACAGTCCTCGCGCGGCGCCACCAGCCGACCGGCCCGGAGCCGACAAGCCCGGAGGCGGTGGCAGACCTGGTCGTCGAGTCGGTCCGCGGCCTGCTCCAGGACTCCGCCCGGCTGGTGGTCGGGGTGGGGGTCAGCGTCCCGGGCACGGTGGACAAGCGCACCGGGACGGTCGGGGTGGCGCCCAACCTCCAGTGGCGCGACGCTCCCTTCGGGGACCTGCTCACCGAGCGCCTCGGGCCGGGGTTGACGGTGGCGGTCGGCAACGACGCGGACCTCTCGGTGCTGGCGGAGCTGAGCCGGGGCAACGCCCGCGGCTGCGACGACGTGGTCTACCTGATCGGCCGCATCGGCGTCGGCGCGGGGGCAGTCGTGAACGGCGCGCCTCTGCATGGCCGCGACGGCCGAGCCGGCGAGATCGGGCACAACGTGGTCGACCCCAACGGTCCCGAGTGCCACTGCGGCAAGCGGGGCTGCCTGGAGACCATCATCGGTGACGCCGCCCTGCTCGGCCTGGCCGGCCGCGACGTGCCCCCGACCGAGGCCAACGTCGCCCGGCTCTTCCGCGACGCGCGGTCCGGCGACGCCGCCGCCCTGGGGTCGATCCGCACCGCCGCCGGCTGGCTGGGGCAGGCACTGGGCAACCTCGCGAACACCCTCAACCCGCAGCGGGTGATCCTCGGCGGCTCCCTGTCCGGGATCCTTGAGCTGGCGCGGCCCGAGATCGAGCGGGCGCTCGAGCACTACGCGTTCGACCCCGGCCACCCGGTGGAGCTGATGCTCCCCCGGTTCGGTGTCGACTCGGCACTCCTCGGCGCCGCCGAGCTGGCCCTCGCCGTACTCCTGGACGACCCGTCGTCGGTGACCACCCTCACCACCCTCCAACCCCGATAGTCCGTGACGGAACGCAGGTTCTGGGACCCCCAGAACCTGCATTCCGTCACGGACTATCGGGGGGTGAGGGCGCGCGGGAGGAGGTCTGCCAGCAGCGGACCGATCCGGGCGGCAGTGCGCTCCGCGACCGCCACCACCTCGGACGGGTCGATGCCCGTGGCCGAGCCGGCAGGCCCCTCCACCGCGGTCACCGTGGACAGGCCGAGCAGCTCGATCCCCAGCTCCCGCGCGGCGATCGCCTCGGGCACGGTCGACATGCCGAGCAGGTCCGCGCCCACCCGGCGCAGCCACTCCGCCTCCGCCCAGGTCTCGTAGTGCGGCCCCCGCAGCCAGGCGTAGACCCCTCGGCCAGCGAGGGGTCGAGCTCGCGGGCCAGGCTCCGCAGCCGGGGCGACCAGGCCTCGGTGAGGTCGGTGAACCGGGCGCCGACCAGGGGTGAGGTCGCCGTGGTCGTGAGGTGGTCGGCCACCAGCACCGGTCGTCCCAGCTCCCAGTCGTCGCGCAGCGACCCGTTGGCGTTGGTCAGCACCGCGAGGCGTACGCCGGCAGCGGCAGCGGTTCGTACGCCGTGCACGACCGGGTCCAGGCCGTGCCCCTCGTAGAGGTGCGTGCGGCCGAGCAGGACCAGCACGCGCAGCCCGCCGACCCGGCAGGACCGGATCTCGCCCGCATGCCCCTCGGCGGCCGGGGCGAGGAAGCCCGGCACGTCGGTCATCGCGAACGCCGCGACCGGCTCGCCGAGGGCGTCGGCCGCCGGTCCCCAGCCGGAGCCGAGCACGACGAGCGCGTCGTGCGCGGCCGTCCCGGTCAGGTCCGCGATCCGGGCCGCGGCGAGACCGGCCAGCGCATAGGGGTCCTCCACCGGGTCAGCGCGCGAGGAGGTCGGCCAGCGACCTCGGCTCACGCCCGGTCAGCTGGTGCACGTCGTCGCTGAGGGCCGACAGCTCACCTGAGGCGATCGCGGTGTAGGTGCTGACCCAGGCGTCCACCTGCCACGACGGCGCGCCATGGCCCGACCTCGAGGCGTAGGCCTCGTCGAGCGTCTCGTCCCGGAAGGAGTAGTCCCGGCCGAGGACCCGGCTCATCGTCACGGCCGCCTCGCTCAGCGTGATCGCCTCCGGCCCCGTCAGGCTGAAGGTCACCCGGCCTGCGCGGGCGGGTCCCCGGATCACGCCGTCGGCATCGGCGAGCAGGGGCATGAAGTCGGCGTAGAGGTTGTCGCGCAGGTGGGTCCAGGTCATCCCGGAGCGCTCGATGTGCTGCTCGGTGGCGTCGTGGTCGCGGGCCAGCAGGAACGTCGAGGCCGGTGACGCCCCGAAGAACGAGATGTCGACGAGGTGGCGCACGCCCGCCTCGGCCGCCGCGTCGACGAAGGCCCGGCGCTCGTCGAGACGCTTCTCGGACTCGGCTGCTGAGACCATCAGCACCACGTCGAGCCCGTCCAGCCCGCGGCGTACG
>JBDTXF010000301.1:0-4563 GCA_040006355.1 Nocardioidaceae bacterium
GGCGTGCCTGGCATGTGGGGCTCGCCGGGTGCCGGGGGCTCGCCGGGTGCCGGGGGCTCGCCGGGTGCAGGGGGCGTGCCGGGTGCCGGGGGCTCGCCGGGTGCAGGGGGGGTGTCCGGGTGCATGCCGCCAGCATTCCCCACCGCACAACCCCCGGCCCCGCCCACCCGGATAGTCCGTGACCGAACGCAGGTCTCAGGGCCCTGAGAACCTGCGTTCGGTCACGGACTATCGGGGTCAGGAGGGCAGGTCCCCGGGCCGGTCCACGTCCCGACCGGTGGCCAGGTCGCCGCACTCGCAGGGCGTCGGGGGGTGGGCCGCGAGGTACTCCCGCGCCCCCTGGTCCCCCCGGGCGGTCGCCACCACCCCCGCCCAGTGGTCCCGGCCGAGCAGCACCGGGTGCCCCGGCCGCCCGTCGTACGTCGTGCGCACCAGAGCCCGCGCCCCAGCACCGGCCGCCGTCGCGAGGACCCGGCGCAGCACGTCCACACCGACGTCGGGCAGGTCGACCAACGTCACCAGGGCTGCGTCCGTCCCACTGCCGACGAGGGCGCCGAGCCCGGTGCGCAGCGAGGCTCCCATGCCCTCGTCCCAGTCGTCGGCCACCACCACCTCGACCGGTCGGCCGGCCTCGTCGAGCAGCGCGCGCGCCTGAGCCGCGGCGGCTCCGAGGACGACCAGCACCTCCGCGCAGCCGCCCTCGAGGAGCAGGTCGACGGCGCGGGTCAGGAAGGGCACACCGTCGGGGTCCCGCAGCAGTGCCTTGGGACCACCCATCCGACGGCCGGCCCCGGCCGCGAGGAGCACCCCCGTGGTCACGGGGTCACCGCCGCGCGGCCACCGGGGACGAGGGACGGGTGAGCGGCACCCAGAGCGTGAAGCGGTCGGCACGGTACGTCGACCGGGAGACCTCGACCGCGATCTCGCCCGCGAAGGCCCGCCGGGCGATCCGCAGCACGGGGTCGTGCTCGGCGACCTCGAGGAGCTCGGCCTCCTCGGGCTTCGCCAGTGCCGCAGCGACCGAGTCCTCGCCCCAGGTGGGCAGCAGGTCGCGGCGCTGGAGCTCGGCGTACAGGCTGGCGGGCAGGCTCTGGTCGAGGAACCTCGGCACCAGGCTGTCGGCGAGGTAGGCGTCCTCGACGCACATCGGCACCCCGTCGGCGAGCCGGAGCCGCTGCCAGTGCACCACTCGGTCGCCCTCGGCCATCTCCAGGGCCCGGGCGACCCCGGGGCCGGCGGACTCCATGCGGGCCAGCAGGGTGCGCGACTCGGCCGCGAGACCGCGCCGGGCCATCTCCTCGGTGTAGCTCGACAGCCGCATCTGCACGTCGGCCTTGACCCGGGCCACGAAGGTACCGCGGCCCGGCACCCGCTCCAGCAGACCCTCTGCGACCAGCGCGTCGAGCGCCTGGCGGACCGTCATCCGGGCCACCCCGAACAGCTGCACGAGCTCGCGCTCCGACGGTGCGGGACTGCCTGGCTCGGCACCCTCGATCAGCCCGCGGACGTACTCGCGGACCTGCACGTGCTTGCGCACCACAGGTCGTGCACGGTCAGGCGTCATGACGTCGCCCATCGTTGCCTCCCTCGGCCCCCGGACCCACCCTAGCCTCATCGACGGCCGCCGTCGGAGGAGCGAGTGAACCGATCTGCCGGTCGGGTCAGCGCTCGGCGGCGGCGTCCAGGGGTCCGGTGTCCATCCGGGTCATCTGCTCCAGGACCGTCTCACGGGAGGGGTCGCGGAGCTCGTCGACCACCGCGCCGTCGGCCAGGAACACGACCCGGTCGGTGAATCCCGCTGCCACCGGGTCGTGGGTCACCATCACCACGGTCTGGCCGAACTCGTCCACCGAGCGACGCAGCAGGGCCAGCACCTCGGCTCCCGCCTTGGAGTCCAGGTTGCCGGTCGGCTCGTCGGCGAAGACGATCGAGGGCCGGCTCACCAGGGCCCTGGCGACGGCGACGCGCTGCTGCTGGCCGCCCGACAGCTCGTTGGGACGGTGGCCCAGCCGGTCCTGCAGCCCGACCGCGTCGATGACCGTGCGGTACCACTCCGGGTCGGGACGCCGGCCGGCGATGGACAGCGGCAGGGCGATGTTCTCCTCGGCGCTGAGCGTCGGCACCAGGTTGAACGACTGGAAGACGAAGCCGATCTCGTCGCGCCGCAGCCGGGTCAGCTCCTTGTCGCCGAGCCCGCTGAGCCGGGTGTCGCCGACGTACACCTCGCCGCTGGTGGCGCTGTCCAAGGCGGCGCAGCAGTGCATCAGCGTGGACTTCCCCGAGCCGGAGGGTCCCATCACCGCAGTGAACTCACCGGCGTACAGCTCCACGCTCACCGCGTCCAGCGCCGTCACCGTCGCGTCCCCCGACCCGTAGGTCTTGGTCAGCTCGACCGTGCGTGCGGCGGCACGACGGCCGGCGGCTTCCTGGCTCATGGCTCCACGGTAGTGCGCCCGGACGAGCCGGGCCCGGCCACCGGGGCAGACTGGCCGGGTGACCCACCCCTCGGACGCCGACCTCGAGCGCACCATCCTCGACCTGCTCGCCGCGCGGGCCCCCACCTCCACCATCTGCCCGTCGGACGCTGCCCGGGCAGTCGGCGGGGAGGGCTGGCGCGACCTGATGGAGCCCGTACGCCGGACCGCGCGTCGGCTGGTCGACGAGGGGGCCGTCGTGGTGACCCAGGGCGGACGGGTCGTCGACCCCGCGACCGCGAGCGGCCCGATCCGGATCCGGCGGGCCTGAGGGTGGCCCCGAGGGTGTCCGGCGTCGCCCGTCTGCCACCCGCCGAGGCCGACCGGCTGGCGGCGCAGGCCTACACCTACGAGCCGGTGGGCGCGACGCAGGACGAGCAGGCCGCACCACCCGGGTTCCACCACGTCCGCGACCGCAGCGAGGTCGGCCGTGGCGACGTGGCCTTCGAGCACGCCGCCGAGGCGGTGATGACCTGGCGGATGCACGCCGGCGCCGGACTGCGGGTCGCCGCCTCGAGCGAGCGGGCCGGGGAGGGAGCCGTGGTGCTCTGCCACCTCGGTCCGCTGCGGATCCCCTGCCGGGTGGTGTGGGTGGTCGACGAGCCGGACACCCGGGGGTTCGGCTACGGCACGCTGCCCGGTCACCCGGAGGCCGGGGAGGAGGCCTTCGTGGTGCACCGCGGGGCAGGCGGCGAGGTGACGCTGACCGTGTCGGCGTACTCCCGGCCAGGACTGCTGGTCACCCGGCTCGCTGGACCCGTCGGCCGGTGGGGACAGCGACTGATGATCGGCCGGTACGCCGCCGCGGTGCGCCCGCCCGCGTCCTTGCACTAGAACGTGTGTTCGAACATGGGTAGTCTGCCGGCATGACCGTGGAGATGCAGACCTCGCTGTTCGACCTCAGCCCCGACGGCCCGGGCACCCGCGCGAGGGTCGGCGGGCTGGGGACCGCGGTGCGGCGCCACCACCTCACCCGCGGCGCCTGGGTCGACGTGCGGCCCGGCTGGCTGTCCGGCTCGGAGGAGCTGTTCATCCGGCTGGTGCGGGACGTGCCGTGGCAGGCCGAGCGGCGCCAGATGTGGGACAGCGTCGTCGACGTGCCCCGACTCCTGCGGCACTACGGACCGCGCGAGACCCTGCCCGACCCGGTCCTCCTCGAGGCCCGCGCCGCGCTGGACGCCCACTACCGCGAGGAGCTCGGCGAGCCGTTCGTCAGCGCCGGCCTGTGCTTCTACCGGGACGGGCGCGACAGCGTCGCCTGGCACGGGGACACGATCGGGCGCGGCCGCACGGAGGACACCATGGTCGCGATCCTCTCGCTCGGGGAGGCCCGTCGGCTCTCCCTGCGACCGCGCTCCGGGGGCGAGTCGGTCTCGTTCCCGGTCGGTCACGGCGACCTGCTGGTGATGGGCGGCTCCTGCCAGCGCACCTGGGAGCATGCGGTGCTCAAGACCTCCCGCCCCGTAGGTCCCCGGATCAGCATCCAGTTCCGGCCCCGCGGCGTGCGCTGAGGCGGCGCCTGCTGCGTGCCCTGGGGCGACGCCAGTTTCCCAGGGGGGCCTGTTAAACGTGCATACCCCCAGCGTTGTAACACTGGGGGTATGCCAGTTTCCCAGGGGCCCCTGGGAAACTGTCGAGCGGGGCGGGACTCAGAAGTCCATGCCGCCCATGCCGCCGTCGCCACCGGGCATGCCGGCGGGCGCCTTCTCGGGCTTGTCCGCCACGACCGCCTCGGTCGTCAGGAACAGCGCCGCGATGGAGGCAGCGTTCTGCAGGGCCGAGCGGGTGACCTTGGCCGGGTCGAGGATGCCCTCGGCGACCATGTCGACGTACTCGCCGGTGGCAGCGTTCAGGCCGAAGCCGGCCTTCAGGTTGCGCACCTTCTCCGCGACGACGCCACCCTCGAGGCCGGCGTTGACCGCGATCTGCTTGAGCGGGGCCTCGGCCGCGACGCGGACGATGTTCGCGCCGGTGGCCTCGTCACCCTGGAGGTCGATCTTCTCGAACGCGGCGTCGGTGGCCTGGACGAGAGCCACGCCACCACCGGCGACGATGCCCTCCTCGACGGCTGCCTTCGCGTTGCGAACGG
>JBDTXF010000302.1:0-4526 GCA_040006355.1 Nocardioidaceae bacterium
AACCCTCAACCCGCTTAGCAGGCGGGCGCCATAGGCCACTAGGCGACACCTCCAGGAGCGCCAGCACAGGGTACCGGCAGCCCACCGGGCGGGGCGAATCGGCACAGCGGCCGCGGGACTCCGGCCGTCAGCCGCTCACCCGGCGATAGCCGTGACCGCGGTTCAGGTGCTCCTGCAGGTCGGTGACGAAGTCCTCCGGCCGGCCGGCCAGCAGGGTCACCGGCACGGTCGAGGTCCGCCCGTCGCGCAGTCGGAGCACCACGCACCTGGCCCCGCCCACGGTGCCGGCTGCCACGTCCTCGACCTGCTTCCACTCCGCCTGCTGCACGCCGGCGCCTCGCACGTGCCGGATCCGGTAGCCGGTCTCGTCGAACCGCACCACGACCGCACCTCGGCGCGCCAGCACGCCCAGGACGACGACCGCGGCCGTCGCGAGCAGCACTCCGGTCGTCAGCACCGCACCGGGCAGCGACAGGGTGACCGCGAGCAGCACCAGGGCCAGGACCAGGACCCCGATGGCTGCCAACCCCAGGGCCAGCAACCGGGCCAGGAAGGGGCCGGAGAAGCGGTAGCTGGACGACACCTCCCGATTTGACCCCACCGACGGCGCCCGCGTCCACACCAGCTGAGCATGGCCCTTGTCACCAGGGGTGACCCGGGTCACACTCAAGGTCCCCCCGCAGCTGGAGGCGCCGCCATGACCGGACTGGAACACGCACTGATCGGGCTGCAGCAGGCCGTCGACGCACCCCGCCGGCACCGCCTCTGGCGCCGCCTCGTCCGGCTCCGGATGAACGGCGTCCGCGAGGCGCTCTCGCGGGAGGGCGCCCGTGAGGACGACGAGTGGCTGGCTGCCCGCGAGCTGGTCCTGCGCCGCGACCGGGATGCGTTGCTGGCGCGGCTCACCGTGCTGGGGCCGCACGTCATGGACGACCCCCACCTCGAGACCGTCCGAGCCGACCTGCAGCGTCTGATGGTCGACCTCGAGCACCACCGCCAGCGTCTCAACGACCTGGTCTACGACTCGGTGTCCCTGGAGCTGGGCGGCTCGGAGTAGGGCTCAGCCCGCCACGCGCATGGCGAGCACCACCACGTCGTCGTACGGCTCGACGGGCAGCATGTCCACGATCAGCTCGTCGATCGCCTCGCCCAGCGGCAGGTCCATCACCGTCTCCACCGTGGACCGCAGGCGCTCGATGCCCTGGTCGATGTCCTCGCCGCGGCGCTCGACGAGACCGTCGGTGTAGAGCAGCAGGGTGGAGCCCGGCCGCAGGGTGACGTGGTGGTCGGTGCGGGGATGCTCCGGGGCCAGCCCCAGCATCAGGTCGTGCGCGTGCAGCACCGTGGCCGCGCCGCCCGGCGCGACGAGCAGCGGCGGCGGGTGGCCGGCGTTCGACCAGCTCACCCGGACGTCGCCGCCGGCGGTCTCGCCCTCCACGCGCGCCACCACGAGGGTCGCGGTCGTCTCGATGCGGAGCACGTCGAGGGCCCGGTCCAGGGCCGTCAGCAACCGCGCGGGACCGGCGGTCTCGGTCACCGCGATCCCGCGGAGCATGCTGCGGAGCTGGCCCATCACGGCCGCGGCGCCCGAGTCGTGACCGATCACGTCGCCGACCACCAGCATCGTGGCACCGTCCTCCTGGACGAAGGAGTCATACCAGTCCCCACCGACCTGCGCGGCCTTCGTGGCCGGGGCGTAGCGGACCACCACCTCGACGTGCTCGGGCTGGGTCGGCTCGGACAGGAGACTGCGCTGCAGCTGCTCGGACATCTCCCGCTCACGACCGAAGGACCGGGCGTTGTCCAGGCCCACGCTGGCCCGACGGCAGAGGTCGAGCGCCGCGCCGATCTCCTCGGTGTCGAATCCGGCGCGCCCGGTGTCGCGGGCCAGCGTGAGCAGTCCCAGCAGGACGCCGGCATCGGTGAGCAGCGGGAAGACCACCACGGACCCCAGGTCGAGCTCGAGCAGCGCCGCGAGTGCCTGCTCCGAGCGCAGGGTGCGCACGGCATAGGCCTGCGCGTCGTGGTTGACCAGCAGCGGCTCACGCGAGGTGAACACCTGCAGGGAGCCCTCGGCCTCGTCCCTGCCCTCGAGACGGGACCGCGCGAACTGCCCGGTGAGATCCTGCCGGGCCGGGTCGCGGTGCCACCAGTCGACGTCCTCGAGCCCGCCCTCGTCGTCGACCACCGAGACCACGGACCAGTCGGCCAGCGTCGGGACCACGAGCCGCGCCAGGTTGCGCACGGTGTCCTCGGGCTCGAGCGAGCTCGCCAGCACCTCGCTGGCCGAGGCGATCAGGGCGATCAGGGCGCTCGACGCCTCGGCTCGCTCGGCCGATCGATGCCGGTCGGTGGTGTCGGAGGCGGAGCCGACCAGCCGCACGAAGGCTCCGGTCGCGTCCCGCAGCGGCCGGCCGGTGGCCGCGACCCAGCGCAGCGATCCGTCCGGGAGAAGGACGCGGTACTCCTCGGCGTACTCCGTGCCGGCGGTCAGCGAGGCCTGCAGCGCCTCGTTGACCCGCCTGCGGTCCGGTCGCGGCACCCGCTTGCTGAACTCCGAGAGCCGGGTCTCGCTCGAGTCCGGCGGGAAGCCGAACATCTCCAGGGTCCGCGGGTCGCCCCGGAAGTCCTGCGAGAGCGGGTCCAGCTCCCAGCTCCCGATGCCGGCGGACTCCAGTGCCACGCCCAGCCGCAGCCGGTCCTCCTCGGCACGGGCGTCCCCGGAGGATCGCTCCAGCTCCGCGGAGACCGCACCGGCCAGCGCGTCGAGGACCACCCCGTCCTCGACGGTCCACTCGCGCGCAGGTTCCCCGAGGACCTCCAGGCTGCCCGCGGCATCGCCGCAGACCACCCTCCGCTCGAACCGCGGACCAGGCACCGGGTCCGCCCGGAACCCCGCGACCGGCCGACCGTCGACCAGGATCCTGGCGGACCGGGCGCGCAACGCGACCACGGCCAGCTCGCAGAGCCTCTCGAGCGGCTCGACGAAGGCGGGGGGCACGTCACGACGGTCCGTGTCCATCATCGTTCCTCCCCCTGCGTCCGGGTGGTGCCCCGGCCCCGATCCTGACCAGTGTGCACCGATGCGTCCTTCGAACGTCGGGACCCGGCAGAGGGGGCGGGATTCGAACCCGCGGCTGACATCTCTGCCAGCGACCGCTTTCAAGGCGGTTCCGATCGGCCACTCCGGCACCCCTCCACGCACGACGGGCACCGCCCGTCCCACGACGCAGCAGTCTAGGCGTGGCTACCGGGCGGGGGGACCAGGCCGGCTAGAACCTGCGGTTGAGCAGGCTCGGGTTGTCGGCCCGCGCCCGCGCCACCTCGTCGGTGAGGACGGACGCGGTGACGACGTGGTCGCCGTCACCGACCTCGGCGACGATCTGTCCGTCGGGACCGACGACGAGCGAGTGGCCGGTGTAGCGCGGACCGGGCTGGCCGACCGCGGCGACGTACGCCGTGTTCTCGATCGCACGGGCGCGCAGCAGCGTGCGCCAGTGGTCGACCTTGAGCGGGCCGGCCACCCAGGCCGACGGTGCGACGAGCAGCTCGGCGCCCTGACGCACGAGCTCGCGGGACAGCTCGGGGAAGCGGAGGTCGTAGCAGGTCATCAGCCCGACCCGCACCCCGCCGACGTCCACCAGCACCGGCTCGAGGTCTCCCGCGCAGAGCCGGTCGGACTCCCGATAGCCGAACGAGTCGTAGAGATGGATCTTCCGGTACGACGCGCGCAGGCCGCCCGCGTCCACGACAGCGAGGGTGTTCCACGGGCGGGCCGGGTCGTCGCTGACCTCGAACATGCCGGCGACGACCGTCGTCCGGTGCTCCTCCGCGAACCCCGACAGCGCCGTGACGAAGGGACCGTCGAGGGGCTCCGCGAACGCCCCGAGATCCGAGCCGGGAGCGCCGAAGTCGCGCATCGCCGCTTCCGGGAGAAGCACCAGGCCGGTGTCCGGCTCGATCCGGCCGGACAGCGCCGAGAGGCCCGCACGGTTCTCGACGGGGTCGAGCGAGGCGGCGTGCTGCACCAGGGCGAGACGGAGTCCGGTCACCGGGCCAGCCTGCCAGACTGGCCCGGTGACGACAGCCGGGCAGCCGCTGCGGCTCGGCGCCGTGGTGCTGGCCGGCGGGACGGCCGCGCGGATGGGCGGTGTCGACAAGGCGTCCATCGAGCTGGCCGGCGTCGCCCTGCTCGAGCGCGCGCTGGCCGCGACCATGTCTGCGGTGGAGGTGGTCGTGGTGGGGGAGCAGGTGCCGACCTCGCGTGCGGTCACCTGGACCGTCGAGGACCCGCCGCGGGGCGGGCCGGCCGCCGGCCTGCTGACCGGCCTCGACAGCTTCCTGGTGACCCCGGACCTGGTGGTGGTGCTCGCGGTCGACATGCCGAAGGTCAACGCCGGGACGGTGGCCCGGCTCACCTGGGCGGTCGAGGGCGACGCGTCCGTCGACGGTGCGGTCCTGGTCGACCCCGACGGACGGCGGCAGACGCTCGCCGCGGTCTACCGGCGCTCGGCGCTCGACGCGGC
>JBDTXF010000303.1:0-4525 GCA_040006355.1 Nocardioidaceae bacterium
CACAGGTGCTGGCCTGGGGCGTGGTGTGGCTGCGCCGCGGGCCGCTCGGCACCCTGGTCGGCCGCGGCGGCGCGCTGCTCCTGCTGGCGGGCGCGGCGACGCTGGTGGCCACCCACTCGCTCACGCCCCTGCTGGACCGCAGCCCCACCGTGCGGATCGCGGTCGGGGTGATCGACGGCGCCGAGGGCCGCTGGGGGTCGTGGCTGCGCGTGACGGCCTACCTGCTCGGGCTCGGTGCCGGTGCGGTGGTGCTCGGCGCCTGGGCGGCCGGAGAGGTGACCCGGCGGCCGGCTCGCGACGAGCTGCGCGTCGAGAGCTCCCAGCATGCGGCGCGGCCCCGGTCCTCCTCCGACCTGGCGGCGCTGCTGCGCATCGACCGGGCGAGCATCTTGCGCTCGGTGCCGATGCGCCGGGGGATGCTCGTGCTCGCACTCTTCCCCGGCCTGGTCGCGATGGCCGGCTCCTTCAAGTGGGACATGCTCGCGATCTTCCCCGGGCTGGTGGCGTCCGGTGGTGCCCTGCTGTTCGGCGTCAACGCCTGGTGCCTGGACGGCCGGGGCGCGCTGTGGCGCGACAGCCTGCCGGCCAGCCCCCTGCTCGCGTTCTGCTCCAGGGTCCTGGTCCTGCTGGAGGTCCTGGTGGTCTCCAGCCTGGTCACCCTGCTGCTCGCCTCGCTCCGCGCCGGCCGACCGACCTCCTCCCAGCTGGTGGCGGTGCTCTGCGCGACCGTGGTCGTCACCGTCCAGGTGGTCGCCACGGCGATGCGCTGGTCGGTGCGTCGTCCCTACGCCGTCGACCTCCGCAGCGCCCGGGCGACCCCCGCACCGCCGCTGGTGATGGTCGGCTACTCCTCGCGGCTGGCGCTCACCACGACGATCACCGGCCTGACCTTCAACGCGACCTCGCAGGGTCCGTGGCCCTGGTCGCTGGTGGTGGCCGTCCCGTTCCTGGTGTGGTCGGGGTTCAAGCTCAGGGGCGCTGCCCGCGCCTGGTCCGACCCGGTCACCCGGGCGCGGGTGATCGCGACGGTGGCGGTCTAGGGTCGTCCCCGCTGTGCCGCGTGCGCAGCGTTGGCGCCGCAGGCACCGTGGACGCCCCCGCCGGGATGGGCCGAGGAGGAGGCCAGGAACAGCCCGCGCACGGGCGTCCGCGCCCCCCCGAGGCCCGGGACCGGTCGCAGCACCAGCTGCTGGGTGAGCACCCCGGTCCCGCCGTTGAGCGCGCCGTTGCGGAGGCTGCCGTCACGGGCCTGCAGCTCGCGTGGACCGAGCACCCGCCGGGCGAGCACGCGGTCCCCGAAGCCGGGGGCGTACTCCTCGAACCGGGCCTGGATCCGATCGGCCATCCGCTCGGTGTCGTCATGGCCCCAGCGGCCGGTGATGCCCGCTCCGCCGGCGTCGGAGGTGGTGTGCTGCGGGACGTGGGTGTAGGCCCACAGCGACTCGGCGTGCGCGGGAGCCCGACCGGGGTCGGTGGTGGCCATCTGCCCGGCGAGCAGGTAGGGCCGCGACGGCACGGCGTGCGCGGCGAGCTCGCGCTGGTAGCGCGCGACCTCGGCCACCGTCTCGGACAGGTGCAGCGTCCCGGGGGCTGCGGTCGGACGGTTCGCCCACGGCACCGGGCCGCTCAGCGCCCAGTCCACCTTGACGGTGCCGGGGTCCCACCGGAACCAGCGCATCAGGCCACGGGTGCGGGCCGGCAGGTCGTCCCACGCCACCAGCCCGCCGTAGAGCGCCGGTGCCGGCACGTCGGCGAGGACCGCACGGCGGGCGGAGACGACGTCCCCGCCCGTCGTCCGCACCGCGTGGGCGCGGCCGTCGCGGACCAGCACGCGCTCCACCGTCGCGTCGCACACGATGCGCCCGCCCCGGCTCTCCAGCCGTCGGACCAGTGCGTCCGTGAGCTGCTGGGCGCCCCCGGTCGCCGCCGGGAAGCCGTGCTTCTGCGCGGTCATCGCCAGCAGCAGCCCGAAGATCCCCGACCCGGGCCGGCCGACGGCCACGTCGCCGTGGGCGGCATTCCCGGTGAGCAGCATCTGGGCGTGCACCCCGCGGAACTCGCGACGCACCAGCCCCTGCGCCGAGCCGAGGGCCGCGCGCAACAATGTGGTCCCGCCGTGGCCGGGCAGCCGGGTCAGCGTGCGGGCCCCCCGCCGCAGCGGCGGGAAGGGGCTCATCAGCGAGTCGACCAGGTCGTCGCCGACCCGGTCCCACATCGAGCAGAGCCGCAGCCAGGCGTGGCCGTCACCAGGGGTGTCCGCGTCCAGCTCGCGGGCGGTGCGCTCGCGGTCGCGGTGCAGCACCGCCCACCCTCCGGAGAGGTACGGCGTGCCGACCACGGCCGGCGCATGGGACCAGGTGAGCCCGTGCTCCTCCAGCCGCATGGCCCGCATCGCCGGCGACACCACGGCGAGCGGGTGGAACGAGCTGAAGGTGTCGTGCACGAAGTCGGGGTGCACGCCGCGGTCGCTGCGGACGGCGCCGCCGGGCTTGCTCTGCGACTCCAGGACGAGCACGTCCCAGCCCGCGTCGGCGAGCTGGTTCGCCGCGACCAGGCCGTTGTGCCCGCCACCGACGACGACCGCGTCAGCCTTCACGGTCGGTGGCTCACCCGCCGCTGCCGGTGGCGCACCTGGTCAGCGGGGCGGTGAGGTCCTTCTGGATCTCACTCGACCTGCCCTCGAAGGTCTTGGTCATGACCCCACGCAGGACGTCCTCGGTCAGCGCCTTGTCGATGCACGCCTTCATCGCGGCGGGCACGTTGGCGCTGCCGGTGATCGCGCCCTTGATCTTGGTGGAGATGTCCGTGCAGCCGAACAGCACCTTGGAGGCGGCCGTGGCGTCGGTGGCCGACATCTTCAGGTTGTCGATCTTGCCGGCGGAGGCGTTGTCCTTGGTGAGGAACTTGTACTTCTGGAGCTTGTCGGTGCCGATCTTGTCGACGAACCCGTTCCCGATGCAGTCCGCGTCCTTCTTCTTCAAGGTGAACAGCTGGGACGCGCCGCCGGACTTCTGAGCCTTCATCAACGACGCCGAGATGTTCTTCGATGCCGTGGCGTCGTTGTTGCCGCCGCAGGCGCTGAGCGTCAGTGCCAGCACGGTCAGCACCGCGGCGGTCAGGGTCTTCGTCATGGGGTCCCTCGTTCGGTGGAGCAAGCCGGTCGGGGTCGAGCCTACCGGGAGGTACCCCCGCTGGGACCGGCGCTCTAGGGTCGCCCCATGGACTTCTCACCGTCACCCCGGGCCGCGGACCTGACCGCGAGGGTCGGCTCCTTCATCGCGAGCGAGATCGACCCGGTCGAGGCGCAGTACCACCGCGACCTCGCCTCCCTGCGCGAGCAGGGCGGCGGCGCGGCCTGGACGCCGCTGCCGCTGATCGCGGAGCTGCAGGCGAAGGCCCGCGCCCAGGGGCTGTGGAACCTCTTCCTGCCCCAGGAGCACGCGGGGACGTACGCCGAGAGGTTCGGCACCGACGGCGGCGAAGGGCTCAGCAACGCCGACTACGCCCCGATCGCCGAGCTCACCGGACGCTCCGCCCTGGCGCCGCACGTCTTCAACTGCAACGCCCCCGACACCGGCAACATGGAGGTGCTGCTGAAGTACGGCACCGAGGAGCAGCGCGAGGCCTGGCTCGAGCCGCTGCTGGAGGCCCGCGTCCGCAGTGCGTTCACGATGACCGAGCCCGGCGTGGCCTCCTCCGACGCGACCAACATGGCGGCCACCGCCGTCGTCGAGGGCGACGAGGTGGTGATCAACGGCCGCAAGTGGTGGTCCACCGGGGTCGGGCACCCGGACTGCCGAATCTTCGTCTTCATGGGGCTCACCGACCCGGACGCCGACCGGCACGCGCGGCACACGATGGTGCTGGTGCCCCGCGACACCCCGGGGGTGAAGGTCGAGCGGATGCTCTCGGTGATGGGCATGCACGACGAGCCGCACGGTCACGGCGAGGTCTCCTTCACCGACGTCCGGGTCCCGCTCTCCCACGTCCTGCTCGGTCCCGGACGTGCCTTCGAGATCGCCCAGGGCCGGCTCGGCCCCGGCCGCGTCCATCACTGCATGCGGCTCGTCGGCCTCGCCGAGATGGCCCTCGACCTCGCCTGCCGCCGGGCCACCGACCGGACCGCGTTCGGCCGGCCGCTCGCCAAGCTCGGCGGCAACGCGGAGCGGATCGCGGACGCCCGGATCGCCATCGACCAGGCCAGGCTGCTCGTGCACCACGCCGCCTGGAAGCTCGACACCGAGGGCTCCGCCGGGGCCCTCTCGGCGGTCAGCCAGATCAAGGTCGCGGTGCCGAACATGGCACAGGGCGTGATCGACATGGCCATGCAGATGCACGGCGGCGCCGGGTTCGACGAGGCGCTGCCGCTCGCCGCGGCCTGGGTCAGCGCCCGGTCGCTGCGGATGGCCGACGGACCCGACGAGGTGCACCGCGGTGTCATCGCCAAGCTGGAGCTCGGGAAGTACCTCTCGTGAGGGTGCTGGTCACCGGCGGCGCCAGCGGTCTCGGCGCGGCGCTGGTGCAG
>JBDTXF010000304.1:0-4513 GCA_040006355.1 Nocardioidaceae bacterium
AACCTCTCCATCCTCGACGGGTGGTGGGACGAGTGGTACGACGGCAACAACGGCTGGTCGATCCCGTCCGCCGACGGCGTCGACGACGAGGACCACCGCGACGACATCGAGGCGACCGCTCTCTACGACCTCATCGAGAACGAGGTCGCGCCGCGGTTCTACGACGAGGACGAGGAGGGCACCCCGGTCCGCTGGATCGAGATGGTGCGCCACACCCTGAAGTCCCTCGGGCCGAAGGTGCTCGCCGACCGCATGGTGCGCGACTACGTCACCAGGCTCTACGGTCCTGCGGCGCACAGCTCGCGGACCCTGAACGGCGACTATGCCGGCGCTCAGGAGCTCGCGGACTGGAAGCAGCGGGTGCGGGCCGGCTGGTCGCACGTGGTCATCGACCACGTGGAGTCCAGCGGGGTCTCCGACGCACCCGAGATCGGCGAGACCCTCGACGTGCGGGCGTTCGTGTCGCTGGGTGACCTCGACCCCGCAGACGTCGACGTGCAGGTCGTGCACGGTCGCATCGAGCACGAGGACGACCTCGTCGACACGACGATCGAGTCGCTGACCCACGCCGAGGCCTACGAGGGCGGTCGGCACCGCTTCGAGGGCACCGTCACGCTGGCCACGTCCGGCCCCTTCGGCTACACGGTCCGGGTGCTGCCGCGCAACGAGCACCTCGCCTCACCGGCCGAGCTGGGCCGGGTCGCCCTGCCGTCGTCCTGACGGCCGGCGGGTCACAGCTGGCGCAGCACGATCATCGAGCGGGGCTCGATGAGGATCACCTCGCCGGCGGTGACCTGCTCGCCGACCGGGTGACCGGAGTCGGTGCTGAGCACCACCTCGCCGACGCTGACCCACTGGTTGCGCGGCATCTTGGCCTTGCCCGGATCGCCGTGCGCGTTGAAGTAGAGCAGGAACGACGCGTCGCGCAGCGGCTCGCCACGCGGCCCGGGTGCGCGCAGCGGGTCGCCGGAGACGAACATCCCGAACGTGTGCAGGCGGTCGTCGAACCAGTCGGCCTCGGTCATCTCGCGACCTTCGGGGTGCACCCACGCCAGGTCCTTCGGCCCGCCGTCGACCGTGGGCCGGCCCTCGAGGTGGTGTCGCTGTCGCAGCGCCGGATGCTCGCGCCGCAGCCGCAGCGCGGTCTTCGCGATGTCATGGAGGTCGAGCCAGGCGTCGTCGGGACGCCAGTCCAGCCAGGACGTCTCGTTGTCCTGGACGTAGGCGTTGTTGTTGCCGCCCTGCGTGCGTCCGCGCTCGTCCCCGGCCGTGATCATCGGCACGCCGGCTGACAGGCACAGCGTCGCCAGCAGGTTGGCGGCCTGCTTGCGCCGCAGCGCCATGACGGACGGGTCGGCGCTCTCCCCTTCCACGCCGCAGTTCCAGGACCGGTTGTTGTCCGAGCCGTCCCGGTTCTGCTCGAGGTTCGCCTCGTTGTGCTTGTGGTCGTAGGAGACCAGATCGCGCAGCGTGAAGCCGTCGTGGGCGGTCACGAAGTTCACCGAGGCGTACGGCGAGCGGCCGTCGTCGGCGTACAGGTCGCTGGAGCCGGCGAGCCGCGAGGCGATGTCGCGGATGCCACCGGTGTCCAGCCGCCAGAAGTCGCGGACGGTGTCGCGGTACTTGTCGTTCCACTCGCACCACGGTGGCGGGAATCGGCCGACCTGGTAGCCGTCCATGCTCGCGTCCCACGGCTCGGCGATCAGCTTCACGTGCCGCAGCACGGGGTCCTGGCCGATCGTGGTGATGAAGTGCCCGCCGAGGTCGACGCGGTGGCCGGTGCGGGTGAGGGCCGGGGTGAGGTCGAAGCGGAAGCCGTCCACGTGCATCTCGCTCACCCAGTAGCGCAGCGAGTCCAGGATCAGCCGGAGTGCCGGCGGGTAGGCGGCGTCGACGGTGTTGCCGCAGCCGGTGACGTCGAAGTAGGTCGCGCCGTCGTTCATCCAGTCGACGTGCTTGTAGTAGCCGATGTCGTCGAGCCCGCGGAAGCTCAGCGTCGGCCCGAGCGGGCTGCCCTCGGCGGTGTGGTTGTAGACCACGTCGAGGATCACCTCCAGACCGGCCGCGTGCAGCGCCTTGACCATCGCCTTGAACTCGGTCACCTGCTGGCCACGGTCGCCGGTCGAGGCGTAGGCGTTGTGCGGGGCGAAGAAGCCGATCGAGTTGTAGCCCCAGTAGTTCGTCAGGCCGACGGCGCCGAGCTCCGGCTCCGGGACGCTCTGGTGCACCGGCAGCAGCTCGACGGTGGTGACGCCGAGGTCCTTGAGGTAGTGCACCGCGGCGTCGGTGGTCAGCCCGGCGTAGGTCCCGCGGATGTCAGCGGGCACCTCCTGGTGGGTCCGGGTGAACCCCTTGACGTGCAGCTCGTAGATCACGGTGTCGGTCCACCGGGTCCGCGGCCGGACCTGCTCGTCGTCTCCCCAGTCGAAGTCGTCGTGGACGACCACCGACCGCGGGACGTACGGCGCGGAGTCGGCCTCGCAGCGCGGCCCACGCTGCGCCGTGCGCACCGAGTCGACGTTGCCCTCGGCCGGTCGCCGGTAGGCGTAGATGGGGCCGTCGGGGACCACGGCCCCGCTGACGGCCAGCGCGTAGGGGTCCAGCAGCAGCTTGGCAGGGTTGAACACCCGGCCGCGCGCCGGCTCCCAGGGGCCGTCCGCGCGGAAGCCGTAGGCCTGGCCGACGGGCACCCCGGGGACCGCGCCGTGCCAGATGCCGAGGGTCTGCTCGGTGAGGGTGAAGCGGGTCTCGACCTCGGTGCCGTCGGGGTCCTCGTCGAACAGGCACAGCTCGACCGCGGTGGCCTCCGGGGCGAAGACCGCGAAGTTGGTGCTGTCGGCACCCCAGGACGACCCGAGGGGCTGGTGGCTGCCGGGCCAGGCGGACGTGGGGGCTGCGGTCACCGGACCATTGTGCCGGACCGGGGCGCCCCGTCGCGGTGGCCTAGGCTCGGCCGCCCAGGCGACACCGAGGTGAGGAGATGACTGTGGCGGAGTTCGTGCGGCTCGAGGTCGAGGACGGTGTGGGGACCATCCGCATCGACCGTCCGAAGATGAACGCGCTCGACAGGCAGGTCCAGGAGGAGATCCGGGCAGCGGCGCTCGAGGCCTCCACCCGGGACGACGTACGCGCGGTCGTGGTCTACGGCGGCGAAAGGGTCTTCGCCGCCGGCGCGGACATCAAGGAGATGGTCGCGTTGTCCTACACCGACATGGTCGTCCGCTCCGGACAGCTGCAGTCCGCGTTCACCGCGGTCGCCAAGATCCCCAAACCGACGGTGGCGGCGGTGACCGGCTATGCACTCGGCGGCGGGTGCGAGCTGGCGATGTGCACCGACGTCCGGATCGCGGGGGAGAGCGCCACGCTCGGACAGCCCGAGATCCTGCTCGGCATCATCCCCGGCGCGGGCGGCACCCAACGGCTCGCGCGGCTGGTGGGACCGGCCAAGGCCAAGGACATCATCTTCACCGGCCGGTTCGTGAAGGCCGACGAGGCACTGCGCATCGGGCTGGTCGACAAGGTGGTGCCCGACGACCAGGTCCACGCCGAGGCGGTGGCCTGGGCACGGCAGTTCGCCTCGGCGGCGTCGTTCGCGCTGAGGGCGGCCAAGGAGTCGGTGGACCGGGGTCTCGAGGTCGATCTAGACACCGGTCTCGAGATCGAGCGGGCGCAGTTCGCGGCACTGTTCGCGACCGAGGACCAGAGGACCGGCATGGAGTCCTTCATCGCCGCCGGCCCGGGCAAGGCCGCTTTCGAGGGACGCTAGGAGGCGATCACGTGGTCGTCGACCGCAGCATCGGTCCCCGACCTGCCGTGTGACCGACTCCATCCGGGGTTACGGTCCGGCTCCACCTGCGCCCGAGTAGCCTCGGGGTAACCGAGTGCACAGGAGGGGTCCGTCACCGGACCGAGGACACCATGAACATTGTCGTATGCGTGAAGTACGTGCCGGACTCCACCGCGGACCGCCGGTTCGAGGACGACTACACCGTCGACCGGGTCGGCGTGGACGGTCTGCTCTCCGAGCTGGATGAGTACGCCGTCGAGCAGGCCCTGCAGATCAAGGAGAAGGCCGGCGACGACAGCACGGTGACCGTGCTCACCGTCGGGCCCGAGCAGGCCACCGACGCGATCCGCAAGGCATTGCAGATGGGTGCCGACAAGGGCGTGCACGTCGTGGACGACGCCATCGCCGGGTCCGACTCGCTGGCCACCTCCCTGGTGCTGGCGGAGGCGGTCAAGAAGATCGACAGTGCTGACGGCTGGGCCCTCGTGGTCTGCGGGATGGCCTCCACGGACGGGTCGATGGGGGTCGTCCCGGCGATGCTCGCCGAGCGGCTCGGCGTCCCGGCGGTGACGTTGGGCTCGGAGATCACCGTGGACGGGACGACGGTGACGATCCGCCGCGACGGTGACGCCGCGACCGAGACGATCGAGGGCACGCTGCCTCTGGTGCTGTCGGTGACCGACCAGTCCGGCGAGGCGCGCTACCCGTCGTTCAAGGGGATCATGG
>JBDTXF010000305.1:0-4497 GCA_040006355.1 Nocardioidaceae bacterium
TCGGCCTCGACGCCGCGGACCAGCAGGGAGTACGGCGGCTGCTCGGTGACGAACCTGCCCAGGCCGCGACGCTCGGAGGTCCACTGCGCCTCGACGACCTGGTGGGCGGGGTAGGTCGAGCAGCCGAAGGCGCGGATCTTGCCGGCCCGCTGGAGGTCGGTGAGCGCGCCCAGGGTCTCCTCCAGGTCGGTCTGGGGGTCGGGGCGGTGCACCTGGTAGAGGTCGATCCAGTCGGTCTGCAGCCGGCGCAGGCTGTTCTCGACCTCCGCGACGATCCAGCGGCGGGAGTTGCCCTGCTGGTTCGGGTCGCCCTTGGTGCCCATCGGGGCACTGACGTCGACGCCCATCTGGGCGTGGAACTTGGTGGCCAGGATGACGTCGTCGCGACGGCCGCCGGCGAGCGCCTTGCCGACGATGGTCTCGGACTCCCCCTGGGAGTAGACGTCCGCGGTGTCGATGAAGTTGATCCCGGCGTCCAGCGCGTGGTGGATGATGCCGACCGACGTGTCGTGGTCCGGCTCACCCCACGCCCCGAACATCATCGCTCCCAGACAGAGCGGGCTGACCTGCATTCCGGTGCGTCCGAGGCTGCGGTAGTCCATGGAGCCAACCTACGACGACCGTGGTCGCGACCGTGGCCGGGCACGGGGAACTCCCACGCGCCCCACGCGCCCCACCCCCGGATAGTCCGTGACCAGACGCAGGTTCTCCCGGGCCCGGAACCTGCATCTGGTCACGGACTATCGGGGTCGGGGAGCGAGACCCCCGGGGGGGGCTCACTCCCAGGACAGCGAGCTCTCGGACCGCGAGCCCTGCGCGGGACGCTCGCCGCCCAGGAGCACCCGGGTCATTGCGTTGCGGGTGCTCATCAGCTCCTCCAACGCGGCGTCGAGCTGGTCCGCGCTCACGCTCAGGTGCTCGTCGTCGGTCTCGCTCGCGGCCAGCAGGGCGGCCCGGCGCAGCAGCTCCTTGAGGAAGGACGCGGTGACCGCCTCCGTGCGTGCGATGAGGCCGTCGAGCCGTGACTCGTCCACGGTCAGCTGGCCCCGGTAGAGCTTGAACAGCTGCCGTCGGGCGGCTGCGTCCGGCAGCTCGAGCTCGACGGCCTGGTCCACCCGTCCCGGCCTGGCCGCCAGAGCCCGCTCCAGGACCTCGGCCCGGTTGGTGGTCAGCAGGAAGACCACGTCGGCATCCTCGGCGAGTCCGTCCATCTCGTTGAGCAGGGCGAACAGCAGCGGGTTCTGCCCCCCGTCCATCTCCCGGTCCTCGGCGATCAGGTCGACGTCCTCCACCACGATCATCGCCGGCTGCAGGGTCCGGGCCACCGAGCACGCGGTGTCGATCAGGTGCAGGGAGTCGCCGGTGAGCTCCACGATCGTCACGCCCAGGAGCTGGCTCATCAGGTAGCGCACCGAGTGCGTCTTGCCCACGCCGGGAGGACCGTAGAGCAGCAGCCCGCGCTTGAGGTGCTGTCCGGCGGCCAACAGCCGGTCGCGGTGCTCGGCGACCCCGACCACCTGCCGGCGGATCGTCGCCAGGGTCTCCTCGGGCAGGATCACGTCGGCCGCGGTGAGACTCGGCCGGGAGTGAAACTGCAGCGCCGTCGCCCGTTCGCCGAACATGTCCCGGCCGAAGGAGATCACCTGCCCGCGGAAGACGTTGTGCTCGATGGCGAGCGCCCTGATCTCGGCAGCGGCCGTGCCGGCGCCACCGGCGGTGTCGGCCACGACGTGCAGCTGCACAGCACCCGCGCCGTACTCCGGGTCGGCGGCCTGGACGAGCAGCGCGAGATGGGTGCCGGTCGACGGCTCGGTGACCAGGTAGAGCCCGGCGCGCACCGCCCGCGCCTGCTGCCCGTCCGGACCGCTGGTGAGGTTGGTCCAGGCGACGTTGCCCGGCACCGGTCCGAAGGCCTCGCCGCCGTGCAGCAGGTCACCGAGCCCGAACTCCTGGCCCCGGTGACGGCTCATCCCGACCAGCCGGTGGGTCCGGCCGCTCTGCGCGAGCCACGCGTCCAGACCGACCTGCACGTTGACCAGGTCGTACGCCGGCCAGGACTCCTCGACCACGTCGAGGCCCTCGAGGTGATCGCCGAGGTGCTCACGCAGCAGCGTGATGAAGGTGGGTCGGTCGTCGGCCCGGGCCGCGCCGACGATGCGGCGACGGGTCCGTCGGGCGAGCTTGCCGACGTCGGAGAGCAGGATGCGCTCCTCGCCGTCATCTCCAGCTGGAGGACCCTCGTCGCCGAACGACATGTGCCAGTGCCCGTCCACGTGCTCCCCTCGATAGCCAGAGGACCAACCTAGGCCCGAAACCCCGATAGTCCGTGACCAGACGCAGGTTTTCCGGGGCTCGGAACCTGCATCTGGTCACGGACTACCCCGGGGGGTCAGTCCCGGGGGGGTCAGTCCCGGGGGGGTCAGTCCCGGGGGGGTCAGTCCCGGGGGGCGATCCGCCGGGGCATGAAGATCTCGAGCACGCCCATGGCCAGCGCGATCAGCAGGATGCCGACGAAGACCCGATGGATGCCGGTGGAGAGCAGGGCGGCGGTCGGGTGCCTGCCGACCACCGCGTTCACCATCGCACCGAAGACCGCCACCCCGACGGCGGATCCGAACGACCGGGCGAACATGTTCGTCGCGGTCGCGACCCCCCGCTGGCCCCAGGCCACGCTGGACTGGGCGACGACCAGCGCCGGCGCCGCGATCCACCCCATCCCGAAGCCGATCAGGACGCAGCCGACGGCGACGTGCCACAGCGAGCCCCCGGTGTCCAGGACCACGAGCACCAACGAGCCGGCCACCGCGAGCCCGACCCCGAGCAGCCCGGTCGCCCGGAACCCGATCGAGAGGTACAGCCGCCCGGAGGTCGCCGCCGCCACCGGCCACCCGAGGGTCAGCGCAGCGAGCGCGAACCCGCTGACGATCGCCGAGGACCCGATCACCTCCTGGCCCAGCGTCGGGACGTAGGAGGAGAGTCCGAGCAGCAGCCCGCCCACCAGCATCGAGAGGGCACTGGTGGTGCGCAGCGTCCCACTGGCGAACACCCACAGCGGGAGGATCGGCTGCTCGACGACCCGCTCGACGAGCACGAACGCAATGAGGAGCAGCACCGCCGTGGCGAAGATCGCCGGGGTCTGCCACCCGGACCAGGCCCATGACTGGCCCCCCTCGAGGAGACCGAGCACCACGAGCGTGGTCGCGAGGGTGAGCAGCACCGCCCCCGCGTAGTCGACCCGGACCCGGCCCCGCTCCACCCGCTCGGCGAACCGTCGCAGCATCCAGGCGGCGACCAGGCACAGCGGGATGTTCACCCAGAAGATGAACCGCCAGCTGAGCAGCTGGGAGAACGCCCCTCCGAAGGTCGGCCCGATCACCGAGGAGATGCCCCACACGCTGGCGACGTAGCCCTGGACCTTGGCGCGCTCGCGCAGCGTGTAGAGGTCGCCGATCATCGTCATGCCGATCGGCTGCACCGCACCGGCTCCGAGTCCCTGCAGCGCGCGGGCCGCGATCAGCACCGGCATGCTCCAGGCGAGCCCGCACACCACCGACCCGAGCAGGAACATCCCGATGCCGTAGTACATCAGCGGCTTGCGCCCGAACTGGTCGGCCAGCTTGCCGTAGACCGGGACCGTCGCCGCCTGTGCCAGCAGGTAGACCGAGAACAGCCAGGGGAACTGCGAGAAGCCGCCGAGGTCGTGCACGATCGAGGGCACCGCGGTCGCCACGATCGTCTGGTCGAGGGCGACCAGCGCCGTGGAGAGCATCACCGCGATCAGCACCGGGCCGCGCTCGGAGCGGAACCCGATGTCGCGGCGTGAGACGGCTGCTTCGGTGTCGGTCACGCCAGGGTGCAGCACTCCGGACGGCTCGGACATTCCCGACGGGGGCCGTCGGCTCAGACAGCGGCGGCCGCCGAGCTCCGCACGAGCCCGGTCAGGCACAGGGCGCCCGCCACCAGCAGCGGCAGCCCGATGGAGAGGATGCCCAGCACCCCGACGCCGACCAGCAGCACCGTCGAGACACCGAGAGCGACCAGCCGCTGCGGGGAGCGGCGGACCGCGCCGTACGTCGCGCAGAGCCCTGCCACCACCAGGGCGACCACGACCCAGAGCGCGGCGCCGTTGCCCTGGGAGCTCACCACCAGGAGGTAGAGGGGCACCATCGCCAGGGCGACCACCCCGCCCGCCAGGGGCAGCGGGTCCACGCGACCAGTCATGGCAGGAGTGTGCTCCCTCAGGAGGTCCGGCGTCGACGCAGCTCGTCGTTGACGGCGGGCACGATCTCGTGCAGGTCGCCGATCACCGCGTAGTGCGCCTTGGTCACCATCGGGGCGTCGGCGTCGCTGTTGATCGCCAGGATCGTCTTGGAGCTCGACATGCCGGCCCAGTGCTGGATCGCGCCGCTGATCCCGCAGGCGACATAGAGGTCCGGTGAGACCCGGCTGCCGGTCTGGCCGACCTGCTCGTGGTGCGGGCGCCAGCCGAGGCTGGTC
>JBDTXF010000306.1:0-4492 GCA_040006355.1 Nocardioidaceae bacterium
GAGACCGTGACGGTCGACAAGGCGGCGTACGTCGGAGCGCCCAAGGAGGACGTCGAGAAGGCGCTCAAGGCGCTGGGCCTGAAGGTGTCCGAGCAGCAGGTCGACAACACCGTGGGCGCACCCAAGGACACCGTCGCCGACGTCAGTCCGTCGGGCGACGTGGCCAAGGGCCAGACGGTCACGCTGTCGGTCTACGGCGACCCCGTCGCGACCGAGCAACCGTCCGCGACGACCAGCACACCCGCAGGCACGCCCACCCAGGGCACCGGCAAGGGGACTGGCAACGGGACTGGCAAGGGGAAGGGCAAGAAGCAGCCATGAGCAACCACGAGCCCGGCGGTGGCGGACCCCGCGTAGGTGGACGGTACGAGCTGGGCGAGCTGCTCGGCCGCGGCGGGATGGCCGAGGTGCGCAAGGGCACGGACGTGCGGCTCGGACGGGTCGTGGCGGTCAAGCGGCTGCGCACCGACCTGGCCGGCGACCCGACCTTCCAGGCCCGGTTCCGTCGGGAGGCGCAGAGCTCGGCCTCGCTGAACCACCCCGCGATCGTGTCGGTCTACGACACCGGCGAGGATCCCTCGACCGACGGCTCCGGGGTGCCCCAGCCCTACATCGTGATGGAGTACGTCGCGGGGCGGACGCTGCGCGAGATCCTGCGGGAGGGACGCAAGATCCTCCCCGAGCGCGCCCTGGAGATCACCTCGGGAGTGCTGGCCGCCCTGGACTACAGCCACCGGGCCGGCATCGTGCACCGCGACATCAAGCCCGCCAACGTGATGCTCACCCCCAGCGGTGACGTGAAGGTGATGGACTTCGGCATCGCCCGGGCGATCGCGGACGCCTCGTCGACGATGACCCAGACCGCGGCGGTGGTCGGCACCGCGCAGTACCTCTCCCCCGAGCAGGCCCGCGGCGAGATCGTGGACTCACGCAGCGACGTCTACTCCACCGGCTGCCTGCTCTACGAGCTGCTCACCGGTCGCCCGCCGTTCGTCGGGGAGAGCCCCGTGTCGGTGGCCTACCAGCACGTGCGCGAGCTGGCCCCGCCGCCGTCGTCGCTGGACCCCGCGCTGCCTCCCGAGATCGACGCGATCGTGATGAAGTCGCTGACCAAGGGCGTCGAGGACCGCTACCAGAGCGCCGCCGCGATGCGGGCGGACATCGAGCGGTTCCTTGCCGGGAAGCCGGTCGTCGCGCCCGTCGTGCCTCTCGCCGGCGCCGAGGACCCTACGTCGCTGTTCGGTCCCGCGTCCGAGGAGGCCGAGCCGCCGGCTCGCAAGCGCCGCTGGCCGCTGGTGCTCACCGTGGTCGCCGTGGTGGTGCTGGTCGCGCTCGCCGCGGTGCTCGGACCGCTGCTGTTCAGCTCGTCCCCGGATGAGAAGACCGTGCCGCAGGTGGTCAACATGACTCAGGCCGAGGCCGAGCAGCGCATCACCGCTGCCGGGCTGAGCGTCGGTTCGGTGAGCCAGGACGCCTCCGAGGACGTGCCGAAGGGCCGGGTGATCGCCCAGGACCCGGACGCGTTGAGCACCCTGACCTCGGGCGGCCGGGTCGACCTGTCGGTGTCCACCGGCAAGCCGGACGTGGTGGTGCCCTACGTGATCGGGAACGACAAGGACGTCGCGCGGCAGAAGCTCACCGACGCGGGCCTGAAGGTCACGCTCGTGCAGCGGCGTTCCGACCAGAGGAAGGACACCGTGGTCCGCACCGACCCGAACGCCGCCGAGTCGGTGTCGACGGGCAGCCTGGTCAAGGTCTTCTACGCCGCCGGCCCCAAGGAGGTGCCGTCGGTGGTCGGCCTCACGGCGGCGGCGGCCCGGCGGCAGCTGGAGGCCTCCGGCTTCGCCGTGGACACCGTGCTCGACTCCGCGACGAAGGCGGTCAAGGGCACCGTGCTCACGCAGAGCCCGAGCGCGTTCACCACCCAGCCGCAGGGCACCACCGTGGTGATCACCGTGTCCAGCTATGTGAAGCCCACCCCCACCCCGACCCCGACTCCCACGCCGACGCCCACGCCGACGCCCACGCCGACGCCGACCCCCACGCCGACCACCCCGACCGCGACGCCCACGCCGTAGCGGCTCGCCGGTGCTACTTCCGCAAGTCGGTGGCCGCAGGGACCAGCGGCGCGGGGCGGGCGTAGTCGAGCTGCGTCGAGCCGTCGTAGCCGGGGAGGTCGAGCGTCGGCTCCGCCGCGACCTTCCACCCCAGGCCCTTGCTGACCTGCTCGAGGTAGAGCGCGATGTAGGGGCTGGAGTCCACCGAGCCGAGCATCCGCTCGACCGGACCGACGGCCGAGACGCGATAGGGCGGCGAGTAGGGCACGCCGTGCAGGATCACGGTGTTGCCGACGCACTTGATGCCAGTGGTCGCCACGACGCGCTGGCCCTGCAGGGTCATCGCCTCCGCTCCGCCGGCCCACAGCGCGTTCGCGACCGCCTGGATGTCCTGCTGGTGCACCAGCAGGTCGCTGACGTCGTTGCCCGCGGCCGAGAGCCTGTCGTCCGGGGCGTCGTTGAGGGTGATGGTGAGGCCCGGCCCGTGCACCGGGGACAGTCCCGCGGGCGAGGTGAGGGCGTCGACCTGCTTCTGCTCCGGATCGGACGCGGTGCTGCCCAGGTCCTTGGACAGCGAGTCCACCTGGCTGCTGAGGTCGGCGCTCTTGGCGCGCAGCGCCTCCAGGTCGTGGGCCTCGGCGTTCGCCAGGCCGTCCAGGTCGTCGTACCGCCCGGCCCGCAGGTCGGTGCCGCCGGCGCTGACCATGCTGGTCACGAAGAGCGCACCCGCGAGCACGAAGACGGCCGGAGCCAGCAGCCGCCAGCCCAGCGACCGGGTCCCGTAGGTCCGGGTCCGGGTGGCGAAGGCGGCGGACAGCCGCCTCCGCCAGCTCTGCCGGTGCGGATGGGGGGCCATGGCGGGTGCTCCCAGCGGGTCGAGGGGTCCGACGACTACGATAGCCGAGGTATCCGCAGCGGATCTGAGCCCGACCAGCAGTTCCAGGAGTTGAGCGTGTCCGAATCTCGATCGTCCCGCACGAGCGGTGGGTCCTCCCGGCTGGGGATGGGACCCACGTCCCGGCTCTCGCCGGTGCGCACCGGCCTCTGCGCCGTCCTGGTGCTGCTCGGCATCGCCTGGCTGGTGGTCTACGTCGTGGTCGCCGGCCCGGACACCGACGGCACCACGCTGACCGCGATGGGTGACCTGGGCCGCTGGAACTACCTGATCGGCTTCGCGCTGATCTTCCTCGGTCTCGCACTCGCGGCACACCCGTCCACGCCGCTGGGCCGCGGCCGTGGGGTGGTGGTCGGGATGCTCGGCTGCTTCCTGCTGGGGCTGATCTGGATCGTCTCCTACTACGTCACGGGCCAGAACCTCACCGTGCCGCTGCTCACCGATCTCAGCCAGTACAACCTGGTGGTCGGGATCGGCTTCATGGCCGTCGGCTTCGTCTACGCCACGCACTGGGAGTAGCCGTCCTGCACCACCGAGGACGGGGGGTATGGACGAATCACAATGGTGAAATTTCGTCCACAGGAGTTATCCCCAGTGTGGACAACCGGCTCCGGCGGCCCGGGACCGGTGCTCAGCTGAGCAGGGCGATGCGGGCGACGGTCGCGACCGCGACCAGCGCGGCGACGGCACCGACCCCGGCCACCTGCCACGACGTACGTCGCACGCGCGGCGCGTAGGCGACCACGGCGCCGAGCGCCACACCGGCGACGAACCCTCCGAGGTGTCCTTGCCAGGAGATGTAGGAGGAGAACACAGCGGTGATCACGAAGTTGATCGCGATCCACGTCGCGATGCCGCGCACGTCGCCGCGCACCTTGATCGCGATCACCAGCAGCGCACCCATCAGCCCGAAGATCGCCCCGGAGGCGCCCAGCGTGGGCTGGTAGGGCGTGGAGAACCACATCACCGACGCGCTGCCGGCAAGCCCGGAGACGAAGTAGATGGCCAGGAAGCGTGAGCGACCGACCGCCGCCTCCAGTCCGGGCCCGAGGACGTAGAGCGCCAGCATGTTGAAGCCGATGTGGGTGTGCGTGATGTGGGCGAACATCGAGGTCAGCAGCTGCCAGTAGTCACCTTGGGCGACGCTCTCCAGCTGGGAGTAGACGAAGCCCTGGTAGGTCGAGCTGGGTCGCAGCGCCAGGTAGTTCACCAGCTTGCTGCTGTTGCCGCCGCTGACCAGGATCAGCACCCAGACCACGACGTTGATCCCGATCAGCACCTGTGAGGTGAGCGCCGGGTTGCCCGTCCGCTGGCCGCCGTACGGCGTGCGCGCGGAGCGCGTCGTCCTGGAGCCCTCCCGCACGCACTCGGGGCACTGGAAGCCGACCGAGGCCGGCCGCATGCAGTCCGGGCAGATCCGGCGGTTGCAGCGCTGGCACCGGATGTGGGCCTCGCGGTCCGGGTGCCGGTAGCAGACCGGGGCCTCCTGCTCGGAGGCCCCGGTCGACGGAGTGTCGGGTGTGCTCATCAGGTCGGCTCG
>JBDTXF010000307.1:0-4487 GCA_040006355.1 Nocardioidaceae bacterium
TGACCCGGCGGTTCGACGTCACCTCCGAGGACGACTGGGCGTCGGCGCGGGACTGGGTCGAGGCCGAGTGGGGTGGCCTCGACGTGCTGGTGAACAACGCCGGTGTCGCGGGCGGGGGCCGTATCGAGCTGTGCTCGATGGCGGACTGGGAGTGGATCTTCGACGTCAACCTCTTCGGCGTGGTCCGCGGCACCCGCGCGTTCACCCCGATGCTCAAGGCGCAGGGGTCCGGGTGGGTGGTCAACACCGCCTCGCTCGCCGGCCTCGTGCACCCGCCGGGGATGGGCTCCTACAACGCGGTGAAGGCCGCCGTGGTCGCCTTCAGCGAGACGGTCTCCCATGAGCTCGCGCCGTACGGCGTGGGGTGCTCCGCGGTCTGCCCGTCGTACTTCCGGACCCATCTGATGGACTCCATGCGGGGCGGCGACCCCGACCTCGCCGCCAGCATCGGCCGGCTGGTGGAGAGGTCCCCGATCAGCGCCGACGACATCGCCGTGGCGGTGCTCGAGGGTCTCGACCGCGGCGACCGGGTGATCGTCCCGGACGAGCCCGCGCGCACGGCGTACGACGCCAAGCTGCACCACCCGGAGGCCTATGACGAGCAGATGCGGGCCATCGCCACGAGGCTCAAGGAGCGTGCGTCATGAGCGACCCCTCGGTGGAGGTGCGCGGCGAGGACGCGTTCGACGTCGAGGCGATGGCGGCGTGGCTGCGCGCGAACGCCGAGGACGCCGACGGCCTGGACGGCACCCCGGAGGTGCGGCAGTTCCCGGGCGGGGCGTCGAACCTCACCTACCTGCTGCGCTACCCGACCCGCGACCTGATCCTGCGGCGTCCGCCCGCCGGGGCGAAGGCCAAGAGCGCGCACGACATGAACCGCGAGTTCACCATCCAGTCCCAGCTGGCGCCGCTCTTCGGCTACGTCCCCGAGATGGTCGCATCGTGCACGGACCAGGACGTGATGGGCTCGGACTTCTATGTGATGTCGCGTCTCGAGGGGACCATCCTGCGCCGCGAGCTCATCGACGACCTCACCCTGTCGCCGGAGGACGCCGGCCGGCTGTGCGAGAACTTCCTCGACGTGCTGGTGGAGCTGCACTCGGTGGACGCCTCCAAGGCCGGCCTCGAGTCTCTCGACCGTGGGCCCGGCTACGTCGCCCGGCAGGTGCGCGGGTGGTCGGACCGGTTCCGGAAGGCCCACACCGACAACGTCGGCGACTACGAGCAGGTGATGTCCTGGCTCGACGAGCACCAGCCCGACGACGTGGCCACGTGCGTGATCCACAACGACTTCCGCCTCGACAACGTGGTGCTGGACCCGGACGACCCGACGCGGGTGGTCGGTGTCCTGGACTGGGAGATGGCCACCCTCGGCGACCCGCTGATGGACCTGTGCGGGGCGATGGCCTACTGGATCCAGGCCGACGACGACGAGGCGTTCCAGGAGTTCCGCCGGCAGCCGACGCACCTGCCGGGGATGATGACCCGCGCGGAGGTGGTCGAGCGCTACAGCGAGCAGATGGGCTACTCGGTGACCCCAGAGCAGTGGCGGTTCTACGAGGTCTTCGGGCTGTTCCGGCTCGGCGTGATCGCCCAGCAGATCTACTACCGCTACCACCACGGCCAGACCACCAACCAGGAGTACGCCCGGTTCCTGCCGGTCGTGCAGTATCTCGACGAGCGCTGCCGGCGGCTGGTCGACGAGGCCCGGTGAGCGTCGTCCTCCTGGTCCGCCACGGTCAGGCGTCCTGGGGTGCGGCCGACTACGACCGGCTGTCCCCGGTCGGCGAGCGGCAGTCCAGGGTCCTCGGCGCGACGCTGGCCGCGCGCGGCCTACGTCCCGACGTGCTGGTGCGCGGCCGGATGCTGCGGCACCGGCAGACCGCCGAGGGCGCCTGCGCCGCGGCCGGCTGGGCCGGTGAGGTCCTCGAGGACCACGGGTGGGACGAGTTCGACCACCAGCAGATGCTCGACCTGCACCCCTCGGGGGTCGAGGACGGCGAGGAGCTGACCCGCGCCGAGTTCGAGCGATGGTTCGAGGGTGCCACCCGGCGCTGGACCGACGGCGAGCACGCGGAGGAGTACGACGAGAGCTTCACCGACTTCGGGGCGCGGGTCGAGGCCGCCCTGGGTCGTCTCGCGGCCCTGCTCGAGCCCAGTCAGACCGCCGTGGTGTTCACCTCGGGAGGCCCGGTCTCGTGGGCGACGGCCCTGCTGCTGGGGGCCGGGGCGGGGGTGTGGAGCCGGCTCAACCCGGTCACCGTGAACGCCTCGGTCACCAAGGTGGTCCTCGGGCGCCGCGGGTCGACCCTGGTGTCCTTCAACGACCACAGTCACCTCGAGGGGGGCGACCCGGACCTCCTCACCTACCGGTAGGAGCCGGCTGCGCGCGCAGGTGTCACAGTGATGCCCTCTGGTGCATTCGGCAGGTGTCGCACCCTTCGGCCCCGTAGTCTCGACAGCGATACGACGAGGGGCTCCCCATGCAGTTCGGCAGGTTCCAGCGAGCGATCGGACTGCTCGTCCTCGGTGTCTCGGGTGGCGCGGCGGCGCTGCTGTGGTGGGCGCTGTCGGCCCACCTGCCGCACCTGGACGACACCCCGACCTCCGGACTGCTGTTCGGCGTCTGGCACGTGGTCTACGACGCGCAGGCCCCGGCCCCGCGGGCGCTGCTCGCCGCCGTGGGGATGGCGGTCCTGGCGGCGCTCGGCATGGCGCTGGTCGAGCGGCGGATCTCCAACCGCAGCCGCCGCTCGGTGAACTGGCGGGTGACCCCCCTGGCACCGAAGGTCGTGATGGCGGCGACCGGGGACGCCTACGCCGGTCCGATGACCGTCACCGTGCTGATCCCGGCCCATGACGAGGCAGCCCTGCTCGCCCAGACGATCAGCGCCCTGCTCGCCCAGTCGCACCGCCCGGAGCGGGTCGTCGTGGTGGCGGACGACTGCACGGACGCGACGGTGGCGATCGCCCGGTCCGTCGGCGTCGAGGTGATCGAGTCCGTCGCCAACACCGGGAAGAAGGCCGGCGCCCTCAACCAGGCGCTGCGACGGGTGCTGCCCGGACAGGGAGAGAACGACCTGGTGATGGTGATGGACGCGGACACCGCCCTCGACGACGGGTTCCTGGAGGCGGCCGTCCGGCGGTTCACCGCGGACCGGGCGCTGATGGCGCTCGGCGGCCTGTTCTACGGCGAGGAGGGTGGCGGCGTGCTCGGCCAGTTCCAGCGCAGCGAGTACGTCCGCTACGCCCGCGAGATGCGTCGCCGCCGCGGGCGGGTCTTCGTGCTCACCGGGACCGCGTCGCTGTTCCGTCCGGTCGCGCTGCGCACCATCGCCGCGAGCCGGGGCTACCTGATCCCCGGCCGGCACGGTGACGCCTTCGACACCGCGGCGCTCACCGAGGACAACGAGGTGACCCTCGCCCTGAAGTCGCTCGGTGCCCTGATGGTGTCCCCCGCCGACTGCACCGTGGTGACCGAGGTGATGCCCACCTGGCGAGCGCTGTGGGCCCAGCGGCTGCGCTGGCAGCGCGGCGCCCTGGAGAACCTCGGCGCCTACGGCGTCACTCCGCACACGTTCCGCTACTGGGCCCAGCAGTTCGGCATCGGCTACGGCGTCATCGCGCTCTCGGCGTACGGGCTGCTCTCGCTGGTCATGGTGCTGTCGCTGGACCACTGGGTGTGGTTCCCGTTCTGGATGGGCCTGGGCGCGCTCTTCGTGGTCGAGCGTCTGGTCACCGTGTGGCGCGGCGGGTGGCGGGCCCGGCTGCTGGCGTTCACGCTCGTGCCGGAGCTGTGCTTCGACCTGTTCCTCGACCTCGTCTTCGTCAAGGGCGTCCTGGACATCTCGCTCGGGCGCCGGACCGGCTGGAAGCACGTCGACCGATCCGTGGCCCCCGGTGCCCCGGATGCCCGGGCGAAGGCGGCCTGAGGTGACCGCCGTCCTCTCGACCGGCTGGGTCGCCGTGCTGGCGGCCTTCGTGGGCATCAACACCGTGATGTACGCCGCCCTCGCCGTCGCGCGGTTGCTGCCGAAGCTCTATCTCTCCGACTGGTTCACCTCCCCGAACCGTCGCACCGTGAGCCGAGGGATCCACCCCGAGGCGGCCGCGCTCCCGCCCCCGCTTCCGCCTCCGCCACCACCTGGGAGAGCTCCGGGGCTTGACCCCTCCCGGCCACCCGCGCGAACCTGAGCGTCGGGGCCGCGGCTGCGTGTCTCCGCGGCCGACCGACACGGAGGAACCATGGACGGCGGAGCATGAGTGGGCGCGTGGTGCACTTCGAGATCCCCTATGACGACCAGGAGCGGGCGCACGCGTTCTATGCCGAGGTGTTCGGCTGGACGATGACGGCGCTGCCCAACCTGCGCTACGTGCTCGCCTCGACCGGACCCAGCGAGCAGGGCCCGCCCAGCGAGCCGGGCTTCATCAACGGTGGCCTGCTCGAGCGCGGCCTGCCGGTGGGTGGCCCGGTGGTGGTCCTCGAC
>JBDTXF010000308.1:0-4486 GCA_040006355.1 Nocardioidaceae bacterium
GGCGCCGTCGCGCTCGCCGTCTCCTCCTTGACACTGGCCGGCTGCGGTGGCCTCAGCTCGACCTCCTCAGGGGCCAGTGGCGGACCGTGCGACGGGGTGAAGGCAGGGTCCGTGGACCCCACCGCCTTGAAGGGCGTGAAGGTCCAGGTCGGCTCCAAGGAGTTCGACGAGCAGCTGATCCTCGGTCAGCTCACCATCAAGATGATGTGTGCGGCGGGCGCCAAGGTCGTGGACCACACCAACACCAAGGGCAGCACCCAGAGCCGCAAGAAGCTCCAGGACGGGGTCGTCGACCTGGTCTGGGAGTACACCGGCACCGGCTGGATCGCCTACCTCGGGCACGACAAGCCGATCTTCGACCCGCAGAAGCAGTACGAAGCGGTGAAGAAGGAGGACCTCGCCAAGAACAAGCTCCTGTGGGGTGACCTGGCGCCGTTCAACAACACCTACGCGTTCGCGGTGACCGAGGAGTTCGGCAAGAAGAACAACATCACCACCAGCTCGGACATGGCGGCCTACATCACCAAGCATCCGTCCGCCTCGGTCTGCGTCGAGTCGGAGTACGCCGTGCGGCCGGACGGCTACCCCGGCTACAAGAAGCGCTACGGCTACACCGGGGGCCAGCTGAAGAGCCTGGGCACTGGCGTCGTCTACACCCAGCTGGACAAGGGCAACTGCGACTTCGGTGAGATCTTCACGACCGACGGTCGCCTCGCCGCCCTGAACCTCCGCGTGCTCACCGACGACAAGAAGTACGAGCCGCTCTACAACGGCGCCCTCGTGACCCGCGCGGACTTCAACAAGGCGCACCCGCAGGCCCTGCAGGTGATGAAGCCGTTGGCCGACATCTTGACCACCGAGGTGATGACCAACCTCAACAAGCTCAAGAGTGCGGACGGCGAGGCGCCGGACAAGATCGCGACGGACTTCTTGAAGCAGAAGGGCTTCCTCAAGTAGGCGAGCCGGTTCTGACTCCGGTCGTGGGTACGAGCGTGCGCCCTGGCGCACCCTCGGGCCCACGACCCGTCCGGGGGGCGCTCCCTCAGGCGGGCCGGGTCAACCGCGCGACCAGGGCCCGCACCTCGCGGACCTGGCGGACGGCGCGCTGGCCGTCGGAGCCCTGGATGCCCATCGCGGCGACCGTCGTGCCGTCGGAGAGGTCGAGCTCCGCCCACGGAGCGCCGGAGCGCAACGTCACCGAGAGCACCTCGTTCCACTCAAACGACCGGGTCCGGTAGCCGTTCACGATCGTCAGCCCCTCCGCTCGGGCCACCACCCGACTGCGGGCCAGTGCGTGACCCGCGGCGTAGAAGCCCGCCCCGATCAGCACCAGGGTGGCCAGCTGGAAGGCGGTGAACTCGGCGCGGATGTCCGCCGGGAGCGACACCCACATCACCAGCACGACCACCAGCAGCAGCACGCTCGTCACCAGGATCACGATCCGCACCCCGAACGGCCGGAAGGTCTGCGGCAGCCTCGGCTCAGAGTCGGCAGGCATGGATGTCTGTCGAGAGGATGCCGCGGGCGCCGAGGTCCCAGAGCTCGTCCATCACCCGCTGTGCCCGGTCACGCCGGACCATCGACCGGACCGCGAACCAGCCCTCCCGCTGCAGCGGGGAGACCGTCGGGCTCTCGATGCCGGGCGTCAGCGTCACCGCCCGCTCGACGTGCTCGGCGGCGATGTCGTAGTCCATCATCACGTAGGACCGCGCCACCAGGACGCCCTCCAGCCGGCGCAGGAACACCGGGAACCCGACGGGCTGCTCGCGGCCGGCGCCGGTGATCAGCACCGCCTCGGACTCGAGGATCGGCTCGCCGAACACCTCGAGCCCGGCCTGTCGCAGCGTGCTCCCGGTCTCGACGACGTCCGCGATCACGTCCGCGACCCCCAGCTGCACACTGCTCTCCACCGCTCCGTCGAGCCGGGTCACGGTCGCCTCGACGCCGTGCTCCTCGAGGTGCCGGGCCACCACCCCGGCGTACGACGTGGCGATCCGCTTGCCTGCCAGGTCGGCGACGCCGGACGCCGTGCCGGGGGGTGCCGCGAAGTGGAAGCTCGAGCGACCGAAGCCCAAGGTGAGCACCTCCTCGGCCTTGGCCCCGGAGTCGAGCAGCAGGTCACGACCGGTGATGCCGACGTCGAGGGTGCCCTCGCCGACGTAGAGCGCGATGTCGCGCGGGCGGAGGTAGAAGAACTCGACGCCGTTCTCGCCGTCGGTCAGGGTCAGCCGCTTGGCGTCGGTGCGCTGCCGGTAGCCGGCCTCGCGCAGGATGTCGGTGGCGGCCTGGGCGAGCGACCCCTTGTTGGGGACCGCGAGCCGGAGGAGCCGGCCGGGGGACGTGGTGGGCACGGGACCAGCCTCTCAGAGGTGCGCGTAGACGTCGTCGAGGCTCAGGCCGCAGGCCAGCATCAGCACCTGCGCGTGGTAGAGCAGCTGGCTGAGCTCCTCGGCCGTCCGGTCGGCCCCCTCGTGCTCGGCGGCCATCCAGGACTCAGCGGCCTCCTCGACCAGCTTCTTGCCGATCGCGTGGACGCCGGCGTCGAGCTCCGCCACCGTGCCGGACCCCTCGGGACGCGCCTGCGCCTTGTCGCTGAGCTCGCTCCAGAGCTCTTCGAACGTCTTCATCGTGTCCTTCTCGTCTGCTGCGCGGGCGGTCCCCAGCCTACGGCGTCCGCGGGACCCGGGCCCGCTCGGCCTAGGAGCCGTCGGCCTCGTAGCCGCGGCGGATCCTGCGGAGGGTGAGCGCGGTGACCAGGGCGGCGGCGGTCGCCTCGTAGCCCTTGTCCTCCCCCGACCCCTCGAGCCCGGCCCTGTCGAGGGCCTGCTGCTCGGTGTCGCAGGTGAGCAGCCCGAAGCCGACCGCGACGCCGGTGTCGACCGCGATCCGGGAGAGCCCCTCGGTCGCGGCCGAGCAGACGTACTCGAAGTGCGGGGTGCCGCCGCGGATCACCACCCCGAGGGCGACGACGGCCTCGTAGCCGCGCTCGGCGAGGGCACCGACGACCACCGGGAGCTCGAAGGAGCCCGGCACCCGGACGATGCTCGGCTCCTCGACCTGGTAGTCGTCGAGCGCACGCTGGGCACCGGCGAGCAGGCCGTCCATCACCTGGGCGTGCCAGCAGGCGGCGACCACGGCGACCCGCAGGTGGTGGCAGTCCACGGGCGTGTCGACGGGCTTCGGGTCGGGGGCCCCCTCGCGGCTCACGTGTCGGCTCCTCTGCTCGGCAGGTCCAGGTCGGGCAGCTGGTGGCCCATCCGGTCCCGTTTGGTCATCAGGTAGCCGATGTTGTGGTCGTTGGGCCGCGGCGTGAGGGGGACCCGCTCGGCGACGGGCACGCCGTACTCCTCGAGGCTGGTGACCTTGTCTGGGTTGTTGGTCAGCAGCCGCACGGAGCGCACGCCGAGGTCGCGGAGCACCTGGGTGGCGGCGCCGTAGTGCCGGGCGTCCGCCGGCAGGCCGAGGTCGAGGTTCGCATCGACGGTGTCCCGGCCGCCGTCTTGGAGCTGGTAGGCCTGCAGCTTCGCGACCAGGCCGATCCCGCGGCCCTCGTGACCCCGGAGGTAGACGACCACCCCGCGGCCCTCGGCGACGATCATCTCCATCGCCTCGGTGAGCTGCGGCCCGCAGTCGCACCGCGAGGAGGCGAACACGTCACCGGTCAGGCACTCCGAGTGCACCCGGGTGAGCACCGGCTCGTCAACCCCGTCGACCGGGCCGAGGTCACCGTGCACCAGGGCGACGTGCTCGGACCCGTCGATGGTGATCCGATAGCCGTACGCCGTGAAGTCACCGTGCGCAGTGGGCAGCCGGGTCTCGGCGACCCGCAGCACGTGGTTCTCATAGCGACGGCGGTGGTGGATCAGCTGCTCGATGGAGATCATCGACAAGCCGTGCTCGTCGGCGAAGTCGCGCAGCTGCTGCCCGCGCTTCATGGTGCCGTCGTCGTTGACCAGCTCGGAGATCACCCCGGCCGGCTCCAGACCGGCGAGCCGGGCCAGGTCGACCGCGGCCTCGGTGTGCCCCGGTCGCACCAGCACCCCGCCCTCGGCGTAGCGCAGGGGGAAGACGTGCCCGGGCTGCACCACCTCGAAGGCCTCGGTGGCGGAGTCGATCAGGGTCCGCACGGTGTGGGAGCGGTCGGCCGCCGAGATGCCGGTGGTGACCCCGTCGCGGGCGTCGACCGAGACGGTGTAGGCCGTGCGCATCCGCTCCCGGTTGTGCGGGGTCATCAGCGGGATGCCGAGCCGGTCGAGGGTGGGCGCGGTGACCGGCACGCAGATCACGCCGGAGGAGTAGCGGATCGTGAACGCCATCAGCTCGGGCGTCGACCTGCTCGCCGCGAAGATCAGGTCGCCCTCGTTCTCGCGGTCCTCGTCGTCGACGACGACGACCGGCCTGCCGCGCCCGATGTCGACGACTGCCCGCGCGATCGAGTCGAAGCGGACGCCGGTCACAGTCCCACCATCTCGGCCATCGGGTCGGC
>JBDTXF010000309.1:0-4485 GCA_040006355.1 Nocardioidaceae bacterium
GTGGCATCGTGGCGTTCATCGACGCCGAGCACGCCCTCGACCCGGACTACGCCAAAGCGCTCGGTGTGGACACCGACGCGCTGCTGGTCTCGCAACCCGACTCCGGCGAGCAGGCGCTGGAGATCGCGGACATGCTGGTCCGCTCCGGTGCGCTGGACCTGATCGTGATCGACTCCGTCGCGGCGCTCGTGCCCCGCGCCGAGATCGAGGGCGAGATGGGCGACAGCCACGTCGGTCTCCAGGCCCGACTGATGAGCCAGGCGCTGCGGAAGATGACCGGCGCGCTCAACGGCGCCGGCACCACGATGATCTTCATCAACCAGCTCCGCGAGAAGATCGGCGTGATGTTCGGCTCCCCGGAGACCACGACCGGTGGCCGGGCGCTGAAGTTCTACGCCTCGGTCCGGCTGGACGTCCGTCGCATCGAGACGCTCAAGGACGGCCAGGAGATGGTCGGCAACCGGACCCGGATCAAGGTCGTCAAGAACAAGGTCGCCCCGCCGTTCAAGCAGGCGGAGTTCGACATCATGTACGGCCAGGGCATCAGCCGCGAGGGTGGGCTGATCGACGTGGGCGTCGAGGCCGGGATCGTCCGCAAGGCGGGCGCTTGGTACACCTACGAGGGCGACCAGCTCGGTCAGGGCAAGGAGAACTCACGCAACTTCCTGCGCGACAACCCGGACCTGGCCAACGAGATCGAGAAGCGGATCCTGGAGAAGCTCGGGGTCGGGGCCCAGGTCGACAAGCCCGAGGTCGCGGTCGTCCCCGAGCCGACCGGGATCGACTTCTGAGCGGGGTGCCCCCCTCCTCAGAGCTCCGCCCGTCCGGTCCCTCCCTCCCAGGGGACCGGGCGGGCGGTTCTGTGCGGCCGCCGCCCGACGAGCGGCAGCTGGGTCCGGAGGCGGACCACGAGGCAGTGGCCCGCAAGATCCTCCTCGACCAGCTCACCGGCCAGGCTCGCAGCCGTTCCGAGCTGACCGGCAGGCTCGCCAAGAAGGGCGTCCCCGACGACGTCGCCGAGCGGCTGCTGGACCGGTTCGAGGAGGTCGGCCTGGTCGACGACGAGGCCTTCGCCCGTGCCTGGGTGCAGTCCCGGCAGCCCGGCAAGGGCCTTGCACGGCGTGCCCTCGCCCACGAGCTGCGGCGCAAGGGCGTGGACGACGAGGTGGCACAGGTCGCCCTCGATGAGGTCGACCCGGACGACGAGGTGGACACCGCGCGGCTGCTGGTCCGCCGCAAGCTGCGGACCGCCGCCCGGCTGGACCGCGACACGGCCGTCCGACGGCTGACCGGCATGCTCGCGCGCAAGGGCTACCCCGCAGGCGTGTGCTTCCGGGTGGTCCGCGAGGAGCTCGACGCGGTCGGTCACGACACCGACGACCTGGCCGATCCCGTCGACTGAGGACCGTTTGTTTGACCGGTCCCGGTCGGCGACCTAGCCTCAGGTCCACACCTCGGCACGGACAGGAGCCTCGCGATGTCGCTGCAGTCCGGCCAGCCCGGGCGCCTCGTCGCGGTGGGCGCCGTGGACCTCCTTGCCGCCGGGACGGTGCTCGTCGTCCTCGCGGTGCTGGTGGTGGGCGCAGTGGTGGTCCTGGGCCGGCGCGGCCGGTCTCCCCGGCAGGACCTGGGGCACGACCTGCAGCAGGACCTGCACGAGCAGCGCCAGGACATCGAGCGGCGCGAGCACCGCATCGCCGAGCGCGAGCAGCGGATCGACGACGAGGCGCGTGAGCTGGCCGGTCGCAACCGGGATCTCGCGACCGCCGAGGACGAGCAGCGACAGGCGCTCGAGCGGATCGCCGGACTGACCGCCGAGCAGGCGCGCAACGAGCTCGTCGAAGCCGTCGAGAGCGACGCCAGGCGACAGGCAGCGATCGGTGCCCGGGCCATCGAGCGGGCCGCCGAGGACGAGGCCGAGGTCCGTTCGCGACGGATCCTGGCGACCACGATCCAGCGCCTCGCGACCGACCAGACCAGCGAGACCGTGGTCTCGGTGGTGCAGCTGCCCAGTGACGACCTGAAGGGTCGGATCATCGGTCGCGAGGGTCGCAACATCCGGTCCTTCGAGCAGGTCACCGGGGTCAACCTGGTGGTCGACGACACCCCGGGGGCGGTGGTGCTCAGCTGCTTCGACCCCGTGCGCCGGGAGGTCGCCCGGATCGCGCTGGAGGAGCTGGTCGCCGACGGGCGGATCCACCCCAGTCGCATCGAGGAGGTCCACGAGCGCAGCATGGCCGAGGTGGACCGGCTGTGCGCCGAGGCCGGCAGGGACGCGGCCCTGGAGATGGGCATCACCGACCTGCACCCGCACCTGGTCGCCACCCTCGGCCGGCTCCGCTACCGGACCTCCTACGGCCAGAACGTCCTGCACCATCTGGTCGAGTCGGGGCACGCCGCGGGCCTGCTCGCCGACGAGCTCGGCGTGGACCGTGCGGTGTGCGTGCGGTCCGCGTTCCTGCACGACATCGGCAAGGCGCTGACCCACGAGGTGGAGGGGTCCCATGCCATGGTCGGTGCCGACCTGGCCAGGGCCTACGGCGAGCACGAGGACGTCGTGCATGCCATCGCGGCGCACCACAACGAGATCGAGGCCCGCACGGTGGAGGCCTTCCTGACCCAGGCCGCGGACGCGATCAGCGGGGGTCGCCCGGGAGCCCGCCGGGAGTCCCTCGAGGTCTACGTCGAGCGGTTGCGCCGGCTCGAGGAGATCGCGCTGTCCAGGCCGGGGGTCGAGAAGGTCTTCGCGATGCAGGCCGGACGCGACGTGCGGGTGATGGTGGCCCCGGACGTCGTCGACGACATCGAGGCGCAGGTGCTCGCCCGCGACATCGCCAAGCAGTTCGAGCAGGAGCTGACCTACCCGGGCCAGATCAAGGTCACCGTGATCCGCGAGTCGCGGGCCACCGAGACGGCCCGCTGACCGGCCGATCCGCTCGACAGTAGGGTCGGGGCCATGTCAGACGCACTGCCACCCCGACGGATGATCGCGCGGTGGGACCCGCTCACGATCGGGATCGACATCGGGGGCACCAAGGTGCTCGGCGGTGTCGTCGACTCCACCGGGCGCATCCTGAGCCGGGAGCGACGGCTGACCCCCGGGCAGAGCGTCACCGAGGTCGAGGACACGATCGTGGAGATGGTGCACTCGCTTGCCGCGGACCACGACATCGCAGCGGTGGGCATCGGTGCCGCGGGGTTCGTGGACGCCAGTCGGTCGAGCGTGCTGTTCTCACCCCACCTCGCCTGGCGGGACACCCCGCTGCGCGACGCGCTCCGGGACCGGATCAAGCGGCCCATCGTGGTCGACAACGACGCCAACGCCGCCGCGATCGCGGAGTGCTACTTCGGTGCCGGCCGCGGCCACCGGCTGGTCCTCTGCATCACGCTCGGGACCGGCATCGGCGGCGCGCTCGTGATCGACAACCGGGTCTACCGCGGGGCGAACGGGATGGCGGGTGAGTTCGGCCACATGCAGGTCGTGCCCGGCGGGCACCGCTGCTCGTGCGGCAACCGCGGCTGCTGGGAGCAGTACGCCTCCGGTGACGCACTGGTCCGCGAGGCTCGCGAGCTGGTGATCCACAACTCCCCGGTCGCCCACCAACTGAGCGCGCTCGTGCACGGCCACCCCGATGAGCTCACCGGCCCGCTGATCACCCAGGCCGCTCGGGACGGTGACCCGTTGTCGACCGAGCTGCTCGACGACATCGGTCGCTGGCTGGGGACCGGGCTGGCAGGGCTGACCGCCGCCTTCGACCCGAACTGCATCGTCGTCGGCGGGGGTGTCTCCGAGGCGGGGGAGCTGCTCCTCGGGCCCACGCGCGCCGCGTTCTCCGCGACCCTGACCGGACGCGGGCACCGCGTGGAGCCGGTCATCGTGGCAGCAGCCCTCGGTGCGGACGCCGGCTTCGTGGGGGCCGCGCAGATGGCCCGCAGCGCCGCCCGGCGCTCGCGACGGGTGGGGGGCCGACGCCGCCGCAAGTTCCTGCAGGTGGAGTGAGGGTGCGGCGGTCCGGTCGACGGACATCGGACCTCACCCGGACCGGCATCGGTGCGTGGATTCTGGTGACCGAGGGGTACACAGGACAGCACGAGACCACCGAGCGCAGAGGACGGACCATGGCCCGCAAGAACCCGATCGGCTTGATCAAGGACTCGGTGGCCATCGGCCGGATGGTCGCCGGCCAGGTGACCCGGGTGGCTGCCGAGGCCGCGGTCGAGGTCGTCGGCACGGTCGTGACCCGGAGCGCCGCGCGGACCAGCGCACCGAAGCGGCCGGTCACCCCGACCCCGATCCCGACCCCCGTGGCGAAGGCGGCACCCGCCCCGGCTCCCACGCCGACCCCGAAGCCCGCCCCTGGGTCCGCCAAGGTGGGCGGGGATCCGGTGGCTCCCGGCCCGGCGGTCCCGGTCACCACCGCGCCTGCCGAGAAGGTCGCCGTCGTGGCCCCTGGCACGCCTGCGCCCGCCGCCGCGAAGAAGGCC
>JBDTXF010000310.1:0-4473 GCA_040006355.1 Nocardioidaceae bacterium
CCAGATGACCGTGGAGGCTCCGAACTACACCGGTCGCTGACCGGTCTCCGTCAGGCGGAGTCGGTCGCGAGCGTGCCGCACGGTCGGGGAGGCAGACGGGGCAGGGCCGCCGGCCGTTAGGCTCGCGCCATGCAGGAAATCGAGATCGGCAAGGCCAAGAGCGGTCGCCACGCCTACTCCTTCGACGACGTGGCCATCGTCCCCTCCCGCCGCACCCGCGACCCCGAGGAGGTGTCGGTGCACTGGCAGATCGACGCCTACCGCTTCGAGCTGCCGATCATGGCCGCCCCGATGGACTCGGTGATGTCGCCGCAGACCGCGGTGGCGTTCGGCCGCTACGGCGGCCTCGGCGTCCTCGACCTCGAAGGGCTCTGGACGCGCTACGACGACCCGAGCGACCTGCTCGCCGAGGTCGCGGAGCTCGGTGGCCCGCAGGCCACCGCTCGGCTGCAGGAGATCTACTCCGAGCCGATCAGGGCCGAGCTGATCACCGCCCGGCTCAAGGAGATGCGTGACTCCGGCGTGACCGTCGCCGGGTCGCTGTCACCGCAGCGGACCAAGGAGTTCGCCAAGACCGTCGTCGACGCGGGCTGCGACATGTTCGTGATCCGCGGGACGACCGTCTCGGCCGAGCACGTCTCCGGCCAGGCGGAGCCGCTGAACCTCAAGGAGTTCATCTACGAGCTCGACGTCCCGGTGATCGTGGGGGGCTGCGCGACGTACCAGGCCGCCCTGCACCTGATGCGCACCGGCGCCGCGGGAGTGCTCGTCGGCTTCGGCGGGGGAGCGGCACACACCACCCGCCTGGTGCTGGGCATCTCGGTGCCGATGGCGTCCGCGGTCGCCGACGTGGCCGCGGCCCGGCGCGACTACCTCGACGAGTCCGGCGGCCGCTACGTGCACGTGATCGCCGACGGGTCCATCGGCCGGTCCGGCGACGTGGCCAAGGCCGTCGCCTGCGGTGCCGACGCGGTGATGATCGGCTCACCGCTGGCCCGCGCCAAGGAGGCGCCCGGCCAGGGTCACCACTGGGGCTCCGAGGCGTGGCACCCGCACCTGCCCCGCGGCGAGCGCATCGAGATGGGCACCGTCGGCACCCTCGAGGAGATCCTCTTCGGTCCGTCCCGCACCGCGGACGGCACGATGAACCTCGTCGGCGCCCTGCGCCGCGCGATGGCCACCACCGGCTACACCGAGCTCAAGGAGTTCCAGCGGGTGGAGGTGGTCGTCCAGTGACCCCGCTGCGGGTGGCCGCCTGCCAGGCAGCCTCCGTGCCGTGCGACCTCGCGGCCAACGTCGCGACGGCGGTCACCCTGGTGGCCGCGGGCGCCGACCGGGGTGCCCGGGTCGTGGTGCTGCCCGAGCTGTTCCTGACCGGCTACGCGCCGGAGGCCTGGACCCACGACGCGAGCCTGGTGCTGGACGACCCGGCCCTGCAGCCGCTGCGGGACCTCGCCGTGTCCCGGTCGGTGGTCGTGGTCGCGGGGGCCGCCGTACGCCGTGCGCTCGACGGCTCCACGCTGTCCGCGGTCGTGGTCGACCCCGCCGGCGAGGTGAGCGCGGCCTACGACAAGCAGCACCTGTCCGGCCCCGAGCGGGACTTCTTCACCGCCGGCGTCGGAGGCGCGAGCCTGCTGGTCGACGGGTGGCGGCTCGGTCTCGGCATCTGCTACGACGGCTGCTTCCCGGAGCATGCCGCTGCGGCGGCCGCCGACGGGGCGACAGCGTACCTCTGCCCGGCGGCCTACTACGTCGGCGCCGAGCACCGGCGCGATCTGCGCTACGCGGCCCGGGCCCTGGACAACGGCATCTACGTCGTCCTGTCCGGGCTCACCGGGGCGTGCGGTGTCGGCTCGTTCGGCGGGGGGAGCGCGGTCTACGACCCCGAGGGGCGCGCGCTCGAACGGCTCGGCGCGGAGTCGCCCGGCGTGGTGGTCGCGGACCTCGATCCCGCAGCGGTCCGTCGCGCGCAGGAGGCCAACCCGGTCGACGTCGAGCGGCTCGCGTCGCTGGGCCGCCGCACGACGCTGGAGATCGCGGTCCCCTGAGCCGGGCGGGTGCGGCCCAGTGGCCGGGGGTTCTGGAGGTTCGTGCAGGTGCGCAACGTGACGGCTTGTACTGGTGGTCGGGATGGCCGCATGCTCACGCGACGGGGGTCCCACCTCCGACGTCCCCCTCGGCAGCGGACAGCCCGGCCCGCCGGACCTAGACAAGGCAGCCACCTGAAGCGAGCACACCTCGGCCTCGGAGCAGCATCCATCCTCTCGCTGGTCCTGTCCCCTCTGGCCCTGGTCGCCCCGGCCCAGGCAACCGGCCCAGGCAACCGGCCAGGCGACCCCCTCGGCAACGAGCCGGCCGGACCGGTCCTGAACACCCGCGCAGCCACGAGCTTCCTGGTGGACGACGTGTCGCTCACGACGGGCTGAGCACTAGGACGGGCCGGCCCTGCGAGCCCGGCCGGCACAGAGACGGCACCATCAACCGGCGGATCTCAGTCCCGGTCGTGATGGTGCCGCTGTCGTGCTGGGGGAGGCGTCAGCGGACGCGCCGGCCCCGGGTGCGCCGTCCGGCGGCGCGCTGGTCCCTCGCCCGGTCCCCGCGGCGACGGTCCGCCATGATGGAGGTCGCGAGGTCGAACATGATGGCGGGGTGCTGCCCGGTCGACATGGCTGGCTACTTTCCTGGAGCGATTGTCGTTCTCGAGGGATCCGGTGCCGGGTCCCGATGATTGAATGATACCCAACCCGTAATCGGCACACACCCATATTGCCCCCTACAGACCGGTGATCTCCGTCTCCCCGCGCCGGGCCCTCCCGCCGGTCACCCGGATCGGTGGTTACTCGGGGGTAGCCTTCGAGACCGTGGTCACATACTCTCGGTATATGAGCGCCGACCACGCGATCATCGCCGCCCCGAGTGGGCGGCATGCGGGAGTCCGGGCTCGGTCGCCGGCAGGGTGCCGAGGGGGTGATGGGCTACCCGAGACATGGTCGGCGGCCACCCAGCGGCTGCTGCGGTTCGGTCCCATGCTAGGTCTCGGGGACGAGACCTACGCGAAGGTGATGGTCGCCCGGCTGCGACTGCTCACGAGGCTCGGAAGGAAGACGGGGAGATGGCAGACGAGGAATTCGACTTCGACGTCCTAGTGGTCGGGTCGGGGTTCGGTGGCTCGGTCACCGCGCTGCGGCTGACCGAGAAGGGCTACCGCGTCGGGGTCCTGGAGGCGGGGGCACGGTTCGAGGACGAGGACCTGCCAGCCACCTCCTGGGACCTGCAGAGGTATCTCTTCCGCCCCGAGATCGGCTGCTACGGCATCCAGCGGGTCGACGCCCTCACGGACTGCCTGATCGTGTCGGGCGCAGGCGTCGGCGGCGGGTCGCTGGTCTACGCCAACACCCTCTACGAGCCGTCGGCACCGTTCTACGACGACCCGCAGTGGCGCGACATCACCGACTGGCGCAGCGAGCTGGCGCCGTACTACGACCAGGCCAGACGGATGCTCGGCGTGGTCGAGAACCCGCTGCGCACGCCGGCGGACGACGTGATGGAGAAGGTCGCCACCGACATGGGGGTTGCCGACACCTTCCACCCGACCCCGGTCGGGGTGTTCTTCGGGGAGCCCGGTCAGCCGCAGGGAGCGCGGGTCGCCGACCCCTACTTCGGCGGCGCCGGGCCGGAGCGGTCGACCTGCATCGGCTGCGGGGAGTGCATGTCGGGGTGCCGGCACAACGCGAAGAACACCCTGGTGAAGAACTACCTCTACCTCGCCGAGCAGAACGGCGCGACGGTGCTTCCGCTGACCACGGTCACCCGGGTCCGGCCGCGTGCCGGAGGCGGCTACGACGTACGCGTCCGCTACACGAAGGCGAAGACCCGCCGTCGCTCCGCGACCCGCACGCTGACCGCCCAGCAGGTGGTCTTCTCGGCCTCGTCGCTCGGCACCCAGCGGCTGCTGCACCGGATGCGCGACGAGGGGCACCTGCCCCGGGTCTCCCAGCGGCTCGGCTACCTGTCCCGGACCAACTCCGAGTCGATCCTCGGGGCGATCGCGCCGGACACCACGGTCGACTACAGCCAGGGGGTGGCGATCACGTCCTCCTTCCACCCCGACGAGCACACCCACATCGAGCCGTGCCGCTACGGCAAGGGCAGCAACGCGATGTCGCTGATGCAGACCGTGCTCACCGACGGCGACGGCCCGCTGCCACGCTGGCGGACCTGGGCCGGCGAGATGTGGAAGGAGCGCCGGGGGATCCTCGACCTGTACGACGTGAAGCACTGGTCCGAGCGCACCGTCATCGCGCTGGTGATGCAGACGATCGACAACTCGATCACGGTGTTCTCCACGCGCAGCCGGCTCACCGGCCGCTGGCACCTCTCGTCCCGGCAGGGTCACGGCACCCCCAACCCGACCTGGATCCCGGTCGCCAACCAGGCGGTCCGGAAGATGGCCGAGATCATCGGCGGCAAGCC